>CAZSIG010000385.1:0-4390 GCA_964606195.1 uncultured Anaerolineales bacterium | reverse complement strand
AGTACGCACGAGATTTGGAATTGGCGTATGTTGGACAAGGTAGACCAATATTACGCGAGAAACTATCTCTGTCATACTTCGACTAATCGGCAGTTATATGGCTTGGGCGATTTCAAGGCATATATTCTCGCACTGTTGGCGGCTTTCCCCGACGCGGTGATGAGCGTTGACCACGTTTGTTGGGTAGGGAGTGAGCAAAGCGGCTACCGCGTCGCGACGCGCTGGACGCTGCAAGGCACCCATGAGGGGCCTGGCGTCTACGGCGAGCCGACGGGCAAGCGCATTAACATTATCGGCATCACCCACCATGAGATAAAGGATGGTAAGTTCGTCAAAGAGTGGACGGCGTTCGATGAGTTCGCGATATTGAAGCAGCTTTATATATCATAGGATTTACATAAATCGCGTAATGATTAACCGCAGAGGACGAGGAGAAGAGGATGGTTTCTCAAAGTGTCATGCTGAGCGTAGCGAAGCATCTCGTTTACGCAATAATTATTACCTACTGATTAGGATGAATCAAATTAACGGGGAAACGAGACCCTTCGCTGCGCTCAGGGTGACATCTTGAATAGGGCGCACATAATACTTAAACACTTGGGGGCACAGGTTGTCATACATGTTCATTAATAAAATTTTGGGCGGGTAAATAATTATATAGGACGCGGATTCACGCGGATTTTCAGGATTTAAGCCATTTATCCGCGTGAATCCGCGAAAATCCGCGTCCTATTTCTTGTCCAGCTTATTAGGGGACAACTCTATTGAAGTATCGCAGCTTGGTAAAGGAAAACGGCAGGTAAGAAACCTGCCCTACGGGGCGCGACCGCGCCGAAAGTGAAGAAAGGAGGTGAAGAGCAAAAAAATAATAGGGCGAAGTGTATAATATAGCGGAGTAGAGACAAAAACCTTTAGGTACATTTTTTAGAAGGAGAATGAAAATG
Source organism: uncultured Anaerolineales bacterium (assembly GCA_964606195.1). Classification (GTDB taxonomy): domain Bacteria; phylum Chloroflexota; class Anaerolineae; order CAZSIG01; family CAZSIG01; genus CAZSIG01. Next base: position 3,446 of record CAZSIG010000385.1, on the reverse strand, counting down.
ATTTCCAGAAACAAAGTTTCACAGTTATTTTTGATGGCGTTCAGCGCGGTGTTGATTGCGAGTATGCTGCTATCATCCTGCGCGGCGCCGACGCCACAGATTATCGAAAAGGAAGTGGTGGTGGAGAAGGAAGTGGTCAATACGGTCGTCGTCGAGAAAGAAGTCGTGGTCGAGAAAGAGGTTGAGGTTATCGTTGACCCCACCGCTTGTAACGTCGAGCCGCCAGCCGAGCCGGTTGAAATCAACCTGATGGGCTGGTCATTCCCGATTACCGATTTCTACGCGGAAGAGTTGAACAAATGCAATGAGGTTGAGAATATTACCGTCAACACGCAGTTGCTGTCCGGCTCTGACGCGCAAGAGCAGGTGCGCTTGGCGCTCTCTACTGGGGGCGATTCCCCTTATGATATCGTGCACGGCGCGAATAGCGTAGTTCCCGAGTGGGGGGGCGCGGGCTGGTTATTGCCGCTCAATGACCTGGTTGAAAAATACTGGGATGAGTACAATCTTGGTGACATCCCCGAAAGCGCGTGGGATGGAGTGACGATGGACGGCAATATTTATGGTGTGCCGATGGTGGGCAATACCCTGCATCTCGCCTATCGCCAGGATGTCTTTGACGAGTTAGGCCTTGAAGTGCCGGAAACCTACGATGAAATCATTGAGGTCTGTAACGCGATCGGTCTTGACAATCCTGATTGGGATATGCCTTTTGCGATCAGTTTGTCATACGCGCGGGCGTGGGAAATTGAGTTCTTCCAAGTGCTCCGCGCTTACGGCGGTCGTTACTTGGATGAGAACAACATGCCGATATTCAATGGTGAAGAAGGAGTCAAAGCTGTCAACAAAATGGTAGAAGTGGCTAATGCCTGTATGGGCGAATATGGGTTATCTCTGAGCTTGAACGATCAGGAGATCGCGGTGCAGCAAGGCACCATTCCCGCGACCAAGATGTGGGCAAGTCGGCTCGCCAATATGAGCGATCCCGAACGCACTGATCTGGGTGACTTGATTGCCTATGCGCCAGCCCCGCGTGTCGTTGAGGGTGGACCTCGCGCCGGTTCAGCATGGAACGACTTCTACATGATTCCAGCCAAGACGACGAACGACCCCGACCTCATCTTCCGCATCATCATGGAAGCGGCTGATGAGCGCAGCCAACAAGAAGCCGCCGAAGTGGGTATGGCAACCCGCATGTCGGTTGGCAAATACGGCGGACCATATCTGCCCGCCGCCAACGAAACCATCGCTGAAGGTGTCGGTAACTATGACAAAAACCCCGCCGTTCCCATTGTTATTGCCAAGCTTAGCGAGTTCTTACCGCTTGTCAGTACCGGTGAGATGACCGCGCAGGAAGCGCTTGATGCCGCCGCGGAGGCGTATATCGAAGAGGCGACCGCGCAAGGTCATATTGAGGGGTAATTGCTTGTACTTACGAAGTATGGAGTATGAGGTTTCTCATGCTCCATACTTTCTCTTACCGGCGGCTGTTTTGGTGCTAAAATAAGGAGAAGTGCAGTATGAAACGTAGTGTTTTTTTCCGGTTTGCTGCCCCTAGCATTATCATCATGTGCCTTTTGATGGTGATTCCCTTGCTGATGGCAATTTGGTTGGGGATGAACTTTATGACTTACACTAATATCAATGCCCCGCAGTTTGTTGGTTTACGTAATTACGTCGATGTGTTGAGCGATTCCCGCTTTTGGCAATCCTTTCGTTTCACGGTAATATTCGCGGCAATCGCCGTCCCCGCGCGCATGATCATTGGCTTCACTGTAGCTTTGTTGCTGGATCAAGTTTCCAAACTTATGCGCGGGGTTTACCTGTCAATCTTTTTGTTGCCTTTCATCGTTGTACCTGTGGTCGGTACAATCATGTTCAAGCAACTTTTTGAAGCGTCGGGCTTAATCGCCTGGGTATACCGCGAGTTTCTCAATACTAAATTCCTCTACACCGCGACATCAGTTAAAGCGTTGATTATCATTCATGGAATATGGCAGGTGACGCCGTTCGCGCTGGTGACTTACTTTGCCGGTTTACAGACTTTGTCTCGAGAGCAGTTGGAGGCGGCATCAATTGATGGCGCGTCGCGGTGGCAGAAAATTCGGTACATCGTCATCCCTCATGTAAGCTCATTGACCATCTTTATCCTATTGTTCTCGATTATGGACGCGTACCGTATATTCGATAGTGTCTACGTTCTTTCGGGACTCAATCCGATTTACAAAGCGGATACGGTAATGACCTATACTTTCCAGACCGCGATCAAGGTACAACGATTGGGTAAAGCCAACGCGATGGCAGTGCTAACCGTTATTGGTATACTGATCGTCTTAATTCCTAACCTGATTCAATCGTATAGAGAGCAAATTCAGGAGCGTTAACTATGGAAAAAGTAAGAAGTCCTTTCGGTCGCGTATTCGTTCATGTAAGCCTAGTATTGTTCGCGGTTTATAGCATTCTGCCGTTCTTCTGGTCTGCCCTGCAATCGTTTAAGACGCTGAAAGATGCTAATTCGCGTACCCCCAAATTCATCTTTGACCCCACTTGGGAAAACTATCAGGAACTGTGGTTGCGGTCGGTGCCCGATAATGGCGCGCTAATTGCCTATTTCCTCGCGGCGGTCGTGATAATTCTCATCTGCTTATTGCTATTTGCCGAGCATATTCCTATACCTAACAGCACGATTTATGCCATTGTGATGTTCGGTTTTGCCGCGTTGTTATGGGGAATTCCGCGAATCGTGAACACCGCCAAATTCTATGACTATTTCATCAACACAATTATTGTTACTGTGGGCACAATTGTCGTCTCGATCAGCATCGGGTGTTTGGCGGGATATTCCCTGGCGCGTTATTCCGGGCACGCTAGTGTCGTGGTACTAATCGCGGCGTTGGCATTTCGGGCGTTGCCGCGCTTGGCTTTTATTCTGCCCTACTACTGGATTGGAACTATCACCAAACTAATGGATACTCACCTGTTGGTCATCCTGACATTGGTCGCGGTCAATCAACCGTTCACCATCTGGATGCTGCGCAGCTTTTTTATGGAGGTTCCAAGGGAATTAGAGGAGTCGGCTATGATCGATGGCGCGAACCGGCTCACCGCGTTTATCAAAATCATCATCCCCATCACGTGGCCGGGAATTATCTCCACATCATTGTTCACGCTGTTGTTGGCTTACAATGAGTTCCTGTTGGTCAAAGTTCTCACCCAATCCAACTGGACGCTACCCGTAGCAATTTCGCGCTTCGCCAGCGGCGGCGCGGCTAGTCCATCTGTTTCAGCGCGCGTGCCGTTGGCAGCAGCAGCTTCGGTGTCCGCGACTATCCCAATTGTGTTACTAATCCTCTTCTTCCAGAAGCAATTGGTGAAAGGATTAGCCGCAGGCGCGGTGAAAGGGTAGTTTTTCATGGGCGAAATTTATGCTGGCGCACAATATATAT
>CAZSIG010000384.1:1926-4392 GCA_964606195.1 uncultured Anaerolineales bacterium | reverse complement strand
ATTAGGAGAACTTTATGAATAAAAAAACTAAGCATGTGCTCGTGGTGGAGGACAGCGCGGTACAGGCTGCCACTATTGAAGAGATGTTACGAGAGGAAGGGCTGGAGGTGCTATACGCCGAAAATGGCGGCGCGGGGGTCTCTATGGCGCAGCAGTATTTGCCTGACGCGATAGTGTTGGACATCAAAATGCCCGATATGGATGGTTTCGAGGTTTGTCGGCGACTGAAGGATGATGAGCGAACCGCGAATATTCCCATTTTGATGCTTACGGTCTGCGATACACCCGACGCGCTGGTGCAGGGGCTGGACTTGGGGGCGATTGATTTTATTCCCAAAGATGCCTTTTGCTACACTGTGTTGCGCGAGACGCTGCGGCAGCTACGTATATCGGATAACCCCCCTAGTCTGGAGGAAGGCGATGCCTCGTGTTAAGACAGCTAACATCAGAACGATCGTAATCGATGATTCGCAGACGGCGCGCGAGTTGATGATCGCCCTCTTTGAACGCGAGGGTATTCACGTGATTGGCAGTGGTGCCAGCGGCTTGGACGCGGTGCGGCTCACTAGCCGATTGCATCCCGACGTGATTTGCATGGATGCCAACATGCCCGAGATGGATGGGTTGGAGGCGACGCGGCGCATCATGCACCAGTTGCCTACGCCGATAGTTATCGTGACGGCTAGTTTGATGCAGTCTGACATGGATCTCACCTTTGAGGCGATGCAAGCGGGCGCGCTGACGGTGGTGCGCAAGCCGGGGCTGGCTGATCCGGAGACCTGTGATAAATTGGTCGAGACTGTGCGGCTGATGGCAGGAGTGCCGGTGGTGCATCACTGGGATAAGAGCGCCCGCCGAAGAGAAAAGGCTCCGCCCGCCGTTCCTGCTGTTAAGGTGAAAGAACGCGAAGAGCCGCGATTGCCCATCAAAAGGGCGGTGGAAGTTATCGCGATAGCCTCTTCCACAGGCGGTCCAGTGACGTTGGCAACGCTGTTCAGAACGCTGCCCGCGAATTACCCGATTCCGATTTTGGTGGTGCAGCACATCACGCGCGGTTTTACCGGCGGGTTGGCGGAGTGGCTGAGTGGCGAGACCGCGCTGCAGGTCGGAATAGCCGGGCATGGCGAGAGGTTGCAAGCGGGAATGGTGCTAATTGCGCCTGATGATTATCACATGCAGCTTAACGCACGCAAGGAAGTGGAGTTGTCCAAGGAGCCGGCTTATAAGGGGCTGCGACCTTCGGCGAATTTCCTGTTTCGTTCTCTAGCACGCAACTACGGTTCGCGCGCGATGGGGATCGTCCTGACCGGCATGGGGGACGATGGCGCGGAAGGGCTGGCGTTGTTGCATAAGGCGGGGGGCTTGACGGTGGCGCAGAATGAAGCGAGTTGTGTGGTTTTTGGAATGCCCCAAGAGGCGATCGCCCGTAAGGCAGTCGATCGCGTGCTGTCTCCAGAGCAGATAGTTTTGGCACTCGGCGAAGTGGCACTACAGTGATGTGGTAGTGGTTAAAATGATTACAATTTAACCACAAAGAGCACCAAGGACACCAAGATGATTTTGGGCTGTGAATGAGCATTTTAGACCGCGTATGGTTATTATCGACAGGAAAACACTTAGTGTTCTTTGTGTCCTTTGTGGTTAAGTTAGCGGATTACTTTTCCCGATCAATTACTACTTTACCACTATTGGTGACGCGGTCGCTTCTATAACGCTTGTAAATTGGGGGAGAAAAATATGGCAGATGAGCATAAAAGTATTTTAGTGGTAGACGACGAAAAAAACGTCCGTCTGGTCTTGAAAAATAAACTTGCCAAATTAGAGAATGGCTATCACATAGAGACGGCGCGAACGGGAGAAGAGGCGTTGCGTAAGGTCGCGGAGCAGGATTTTGATCTGGTGATCAGCGACCTGCGGATGCCCGGTATAGATGGGCTGACACTCCTGCGACGGATCAGGACGATTAGCCCCCAGACGCGGTTTATCCTCATCACCGCTTTTGGTACAGATGAGGTGGAGATGCAGGCGCGGCTTTTATACACAGATGAGTATATTACTAAACCGTTCATCTTGGATGAGTTGGTAGCCGCCGCGGCGCGGGCTTTGGGAAAGACACCATTAGAGGATAGCCTAACTATAGCGGTTCGGGGCGAGTTCGACATCATCGATGCCCGCCTGAAGGCGCGTAAGCTGGCTACCGCGAAGGGGTTTGACATAGTTGATCAAGCGCGCATTTCCCTCGCGGCGTCGTCGTTGGCTAAGATATTGGGGCTGGGTGATGATATTCCGGGGCGCGTTACGGTGAGCTGCTTGAACGCTGATTCGCGAATTGGGTTACAGATAATCTGTATAAAAGTGGCGAGCGAATCAAATGAGTTGGATATGGGGGTTTTTGAGGATATGCGCAAGATGGTCGATGAGTTAAAGATTGAGGATTTGCCCTCGCAAGACTTGCAGATTACTTTG
>CAZSIG010000384.1:0-1826 GCA_964606195.1 uncultured Anaerolineales bacterium | reverse complement strand
GGTCGATGAGTTAAAGATTGAGGATTTGCCCTCGCAAGACTTGCAGATTACTTTGGTTAAGTGGGCTAAATGATTGGGGTAGGACTTATGCAACTACACGCTAAATTTTCACCGCTGAGTCGCAGAGGGCGCAGAGGTTAAGATAAATGACCTCCATTGACTGGCGATGAGCGCGGAAAACTCCGCGTTCTCTGCGTCTCGGCGGTAAGATAATCCTTTCTGCGTAAGTTCTATGGGGTGGTGGTTAAATGAAAACTATTCAACCACAAAGGGCACAAAGAACACTAAGACAAGTTTTGCTCTGTATGATAATTTTTGACCGCGTATGAGTATCATCGACAAAAAACTTTGTGTTCTTAGTGATTAAATCGCTGAATAGTTACAAAAATCTAACATTGTCAAAATGGTTTCTTGACTAGGTACCATGTTGTGTTGTAAAATTATAAAAAGATAATACGGAAAAGAGAGAAATAATCGGCGGCTGAGCGGATGGAGCAGACTTGCACCGTCTTACGGCGCGGTCAGCGACCAGCTTTCGGTTAGATACTGAGAACTGGACGCGTACATCAGTTTAATCCGCGAAAACTGCTGAAAAAGAGGAGAGATAATGAACGAGTGTAAACGTATTTTGGTTGTCGACGATGAAGCACACATTAGATTAGTGGTGAGCAAAAACTTGACGAAGTTGGGCGGCGACTATGAGATTGAGACGGCAGGCTCCGGTGAGGAGGCTCTGCGCAAGATCGAAAAACAAAATTTCGATTTAGTCATAACCGATTTGCGAATGCCGGGAATAGATGGATTGGCGCTCATGAATCGGATTCGCCTTGCCAACCCGCGCACGCGCCTGATATTGATCACCGCGTATGGTTCAGAACAGGTAGAGGCTAGGGCGCGGAGCATGAATGTCTATCAATACATCACCAAACCGTTCGTTTTGGGAGACCTGCTGGACACAGTGCGAGAATCGCTGAGTGGGACGACCGCGCCGGAGGAAAAAGATAAGTTAGAATTAAAGGGAAAGAATATTTTGATAGTGGAAGATAGTCCTACTCAAGCGGAGCGGTTGCGCTCGTTGTTGGAGCAAGAGGACTTGAACGTCACTTGTGCGCCCGATGGGAAACAGGGTTTGGATATGGCGCGACGATTACGTCCTGATATCATCGTGTTGGACTTTCACATGCCCAAAATGAATGGGCTGGAGGTGTGTGAGAAATTGAAGGGCGCGCCCGACACGGCTGATATACCGATAATTATGTTCACCAGTCATGATGTACCGCAGACTATTGTGTTGAGTTTGAAGTTGGGGGTAGTTGATTATATTCCCAAAGATGCTTTTGCCGACGCGGTATTGCTGCAAACATTGAGGCAAATGGGGATGGTGGGCACCTAACCACAAAGGGCACCAAGAACACTAAGGTAGGACTTACGCAACTTCGGGTTATTTTTACCGCCGAGGGCGCGGAGTGCGCCGAGTTTTATGGATAGTTTTCTATCGCGTCGCGAGCGTGAATTCTAATGAATACTTATGACTGGGTATGATAGATACAAAAAATCTTTCCCGTAAATCTCCGCGTTCTCGGCGGTAAATTCCAGCGCGGTTTGCGTAAGTCCTATAAGGTTAAGACTTGCGCGGTCAGACGGGGAGTAGCCCCCCCGCGTTGGGCATTCGCGGTCATTCATGCTCAAACCCCGCCAACGTGGTTGGCTCACTACCTCTTTAGGGATAATTTTGGGTCTAGCTACTTGGCAGTTTACTGTCTCGCGCCGCGCATACCGTGAGTGAACTCACGGTTGCTATGAGCAACGCGCTGAAGCGCGTTATG
>CAZSIG010000383.1:0-4404 GCA_964606195.1 uncultured Anaerolineales bacterium | reverse complement strand
GTTCGAGCCAAATTGAAACGCGCAAGTTATTTAATTCTCATTCCTTAAGTAATTACGCGAGGCTTGAAAGAAATTCTTCGCGGGTTATAATTTGTCATGAAACAAAAAATCTTAGCGCATTTAGTTTTTGGATTGTTATTTTCTGCACTTGTAATGGCTTGTACTCAAAACAGGGTATCCATACCTGCACCTATTTCAAGTCCTACTCTGACGTCTGTCCCGATACCTTCTCAAACGCAAACTATTTCTCCTACCGCGACATACTTACCTACTCTCACTGCTACGGCTACGTCTCCCCCACCAACCGCCACCGCGTCACCGACTGCGACACCCACCGCGACGCCGATAACGATAGCCTTCGCGCCGGGAGTACCTGAGAGTTATGCCGCGCCCTTGCGCAAGACTATTTCGCCAGATGATTATCTATTTGTAGATCAATTTGATACCGCGAGCGTGCGTTTGGGACTTTATCCCCTGAGCGCGGTTCAGAATCCTCTAGCGGAAAGATATTACGCGGTGGTTGTGCCGTTTGCCACTATTACGGACGATATAAGTCTGGCGGAGATCAAAGCGCGCTGGCGTGGCGCGGACATGCTCTACGTGACGGAGCCGGTTGTGGATAATCTGAGCGCGGTGCTCGGCGCACCTACCGTATCGGTGGTGACGACGACGAAAGAGTTGCTGGATGGATTAAAGGAAACGCCCGGCGCGCTCGGCTTGCTGCCATTCGCTCAGCTTGACCCGCGCTTCAAGGTTCTAACGGTAGACGGGGTCAACGTACTGAGCAATCAACTCGAACCCGCCAATTATCCCCTCGCGGTGGCATTGGCGGCAGAGGGAAATCTCACACCCTCAATAGACAAAGAACTACGCGGGGTCATTCAGCCCGTCACCAATCGCGCTGCTGACCGCTTAACTATGCTGATTATGACCGGCGTGACCGCGATGTCGCGCGGCACCGCCGAAAAAATGGAGGAGAAGGGTTACACCTATCCCGCGCAGATTATATCGGCTACGCTACGCGCCGCGGACATCACGCACGTCAGCAATGAGGTGCCCTTTATCGGGGGTTGTGAGGTCAAGAACACGGTTAATAATTTAATATTGTGCAGTGATTATCCCTACTGGCAAACGTTAGAGGCGATTGGCACGGATATAGTGGGCTTGAGTGGTAATCACGTCAACGATTTCGGGCGCGACGGCGCGCGCGAGTCGCTGAAATTCTATCGCGACCGTGATATCCCCATCTACGGCAGCGGGTTGAACATTGAGGAAGCCTGCGCGCCGCTTCGTTGGGAACATCACGGCAACACGTTCGCCTTCATTGCCGCGCTGGCTTGGTGGCCGGAAAGCGCGCGGGCGACCGCGAAAGAGCCGGGGGCTTGTTACTTTTACGACAATCAAGATTTGATCGTCAGTATGATCGCGAAATTAAGTCAGGAGGTTGATATCGTCGCGGTGGAATTACAGTACTACGAGACCTACGAGCCGTTTCCCACAGCGGAGCAGGTCACAGATTTTCGCGCCCTGCGCGCCGCGGGCGCGGACATCGTCACCGGCGTACAGAGCCATGTGCCGCAAGCGATGGAACCATACAGTGCGAACGACGCGGGGGGAGCCAGCATCATCGTCTATGGTTTAGGCAATCTCTTCTTCGACCAAATGTGGAGTTGGGAGACGCGCACTGAGCTATTTGTACGTCATACTATTTATCAAGGACGCCTCATCAGCACGGAGATCTTGACGGCGGTTTTGGAGGATTACGCCCAACCTCGCTGGGCTACGCCGAAAGAGCGAACTGAAATCTTGAATCGTATCTTCACCGCCGCACCCGAACGCCCGTAACCCTACGCCAGAGAGAGATAGACACAAAAACCGCGCGGCACCATAGCGTTCGCGCGGTTTTTTAGTCGGGGTCATCTTATTGTTCTAGTATGTACATAGATTTGCCCTCTGTTTTTCACATAATGGCTACATTAGCGACTCGAAAATGTACTATAATAATGGGGGAAGTTTATTTCGCTCGCGCGGGATTTGACGCGAATTTTTTGTTTACGGGTACCATAAAATTCATGTAATACCTTTTGTGGAAAGGAGAGAGACGATGAGACGTTCAAGTGTAGTAATGTTGGTTTTCCTTGTACTTTTTATAATATCAGTCGCGCCTGTTGGTGCGCAAAGTAGTATGTGGGAGCCTTTTGGCGTACAGGGACAAGAGGTCTATAGCATTGCTGTAGACCCAGCAGATAACCGCGTCATCTACGTGGGAACTTCTTCGGGAGTTTTCAAAAGAAATCGCAATACCGGAGAATGGGAACTTAAAAACGCGGGATTAGCTAGTGATTATGTCTACGCACTGGCTATAGACCCCAATAACTCGCAAATCGTCTACGCGGGTACTTATAATAACGGCGTCTTCAAATCGACCGATGGGGGCGAAAATTGGACGCAGAAGATCGCGGGGCTAGACAGTCTACATGTCTTATCCCTCGCGGTAGATGTGGGAGATTCTGATGTCGTCTACGCGGGCACGAACGGCGGCACAGGGGTGTACATAAGTGACGACGGCGCGAACAACTGGCGCGAACCGACGATCCCCCCCACGAATGAGATAGGTTATATCATCAAATCGGCTAGTTCATGTAACGTTTACGTGGGCACTTTCGGTGGAGGAGTGTTCAGCAGCGTCGATTGTGGGGTGAACTGGACTTATAAAGGTCCCGAAACTGATAATTATATTTGCGGCTTGACCTTTCTCCCTCAAGATGATACAAATCGGATAATTCATGTTGGAGACGGCGGTTCAGGTACTCCTACTCCACCCGCAACCGCGCGGTCGGCTAGAGGGGCGTACATCACAACCGATGGTGGTGATAATTGGGACGTGGATAACGCGGGTTTGTATCAAGGCTACAGACAGATCGCGGACTTGACCGCCGATTGGGAGGGCAACGTCTACGCGGCGATCACCGGCAGCGGAGTATATAAACGGGATCATGATATGGATAGTTGGTCAGATATTAGTCTCGGTTTGGGACCAAAGGATAGAACACTCTGCCTCGTGACAGGGAATGTCACCCCCGAAGCGATCTACACACCCCAGGCGATCTACGCGGGCACGCGCGATGGCTTATGGCGCTATTGGGCACACCGCGCCGCGACGCCTACTCCTTCGCCTTCGCCGACAGGGCCCGCGCCAGCTACGCCCACTCCGATCATCAGCATCGTGATAGATAAACAGATACAAAGCGGAAGCAGCGGCTCCGCGGTACCGGGCGACATCTTAGGCTATACGATAAAAGCCACTAACATCGGAAATACTGAGGGCGATGCCACAATTATAGATCGTCTGCCCGACGAGGTTGAAGTAATTACTGAGACCATCTCCCCCGCGACGGAATGGGACCAGGTCAACAATACGCTCACCTGGAATGCCACTATCGCGCCGGGACCATCGTGGATCGGGCTATTCAACGTCAGGGTAAAATCTGATTTTGGTGATACGCCTAATAGTGCAAATACTTTTTCACCGCCCGCCCCTGTTCTGATAGGCCCACTGGCGCGAGTTGATTCATTCGCGGTGAAGCGCGAGGACATGCAATCTAAGTCTATCGCGCCATCAGGAATAGGTCTCACCGCGCCGGTTTTTGAAGTCACTAAGGAGGCGTATCCATCTCCCAGAACTGATCCTCCTTATACTTTCAGACAAGGTGATCTGGTACAATATTCCATAAAAGTAAGTAGCACTGTCAGTAATGTTACCGGGGTAGTAATCAGTGATACTATCCCTAACAACACCGATTTTGTAGATGATAGCATGGTTGTCACTGCTACTACGAGCTATGTTACTGGAACACCTCCAATACTAATTTCTGATCTAGACCTGCCTGTTGGAGAGGGTATAATATTATCATTTCTCGCGAGGATAACTACACCGCCGCCGCTGTTGGTACAAGGAACAGAGATCATCAACCGCGTCGCGGTCTCTTGCACTGAAGAGACTACACCAGTTATAAGCAGCGCGACTATCACCATAACTTCCGCGCCCTATTTGATCGTCACAGAAAAATCCAGCGCGGAGGGACCAGTATACATTGATGATGTCATTACATACACAGTAACTGTCACTAATGTCGGGGGCGCGGCTACTGATGACGCGGTTCTAACCATTGACTTACCAAGTTCTGTAGTCTATGTACCTAACAGCGTAAACATAAATGCCCCCCTTGGAGCCTTTCCCGGAACTTTCCCGCCTACGATAGCGGAGAGGATAAGAATAACAATTGGAAAGAGCATATCTGCAACTTTCCAAGTGACAGTTACCGGCGCGACAGGTAGCTACGCGGATGATGGTATGGCTATCACCAACACCGCGTGGGTGAGTTGTCCTCAATGTTCATCCTA
>CAZSIG010000382.1:3309-4410 GCA_964606195.1 uncultured Anaerolineales bacterium | reverse complement strand
TCGCGCAGCGCGCCGACCAGGCTCTCCTTGCTGGGAGCCAGCCCGACGAATTTGACCAAATCGCCGACGACCAGCGCGGGAGCGTTGTTGATGTTATACTCGTCCCACTCCGCGTCGCCGCGCCCGGTGTGAAACGCGATCTCTACCTGTTCACCATACTCCGCCTCGATCTCCTTGAGCAGCCGCTTCACCGCGACGCCGCCGGAGCAGGGCGGGATCGACACAAACGCCTCGATTTTTATCTTAGACATAATCCCCCCTCCCGTAACGCGTTATTGAGCGTCGCCGCGCTGGGGCACATCCCCTCGATGCGAATCGCCCCGTTGACCACCGCCGCGGGGACGCAAAAGAGTTTGTACTCCTCGAATTTGGGCAGCGCGTCCTCCCCGCTGTAGACAGCAAGTTCCAATTCTCCTTCGTACTTCGCCGCGACCCGCTGCGCTAGTTCAATGATGGCGACACACCCCGGACAGGGCGGATCGCCGCTGAAAACTTCCAGTTTGACCATATTTAACTAACCTCCTAATTTATTCTCGATAATCTGTACAAGTTTATCCGCCGGCACGATTTTGCCCGCGCCGAGCACCTCGTCGCCGACAACTACCACCGGTGTACTGATAAAGCCGCCGTACTGCTCCGCTTCCGGTCCCAGTACATCGAGCTTAGTAACCGCGACCTGGCCGGGAAATCGCTCTGCCGCCTTCTGCGCCTGCGCTTCGGCGCGTTTGCACTTGGCGCACGGCGGCGTGGTACCAAAAACTTTTATCTCTAACATCTTTGCACCTCCTCATATTTTGTAGGCGCACCCTTTACGGGTGCGCTTAAAAGGCAACGCGATCAGCGCAGGCGTAAAGCCTGCGGCTACGTCGCGGTTTGCAACCACGATTTTACTTCGTCTATCTTCGGAATACGCCCGCTGCAAACCACGTTCTCGTCGACGACTAACCCTGGCGTACTAGCGATCGGATACTGCTGAATCTCCATCATGTCAGTCACCTTGACGAATTCCGCGTCTATACCCAACTCCGCCACCGCGGCGCGGGCGCGCTCCTCCACCTTTTTACACTTAGGGCAACCTTTTCCCAAAACCTTAATCACCAT
>CAZSIG010000382.1:0-3209 GCA_964606195.1 uncultured Anaerolineales bacterium | reverse complement strand
CCGGCTAACGTACTGAACACTGTCACCAACGAAACATACGCGAAAGTCTTTTTCCGTCCCAATATACTATTGGTAATCAAAATACTCTGCACACTCAACTCAGGATCCGCGAGCAGATACGCCAGCAACGGCCCACGGTGCATCCCCAAATCGAGGAACATATTCGCGATGGGCACTTCCACCAACGTGGGGAAATACATGAACACCCCGAACAACACCCCCATCAGGTTCGCGGTTACGGTGTTGCGTCCCGCCAAAGTTTGTATCCAATTCTGGGGCATGATCGCCTTGACCATCCCCGCCACGAAGATACCGACGACGAGCAGCGGGAAAATTTGCTTGACGAAGCGCCACGTCTCCCACAGCCACTCCGCGACATCGTCCTCTTCGAGATATCGCGCCGCGACTACCGCGACGCCGATCAGTAAAATCACTTCGCTGATAAACCGTCCGGTCACGCCGATCATGATACTAGCAGAAGTATCCGTAGTCGGCGCGGCGACCAGCATCGTCACTACCACCAGCGCGAGCGTCGTCCACGTCCACCGATTGAAGCCTTCGTCCACGTTGTTCAAGCCGAACCACGCCGCCGGTGCGATGAGTACCAACAACAGAATGAGCAGCGCGCCTTGCAAGGTCAACTGCGCGTTGCTTAACGTGGTAATCAAACCCCCGTTCAGGTCAATCGGCACGTGAACCGAGAAATACGTGCGGGTGAGCAGGTCTACCTGCAGCGTACCGGCGATGAGCACCGCGACGAGCAGGACGAAAAACACCCACACGACTGGGCGCACGCGCGCTTCATGGGCGAATGGATCGACCTTCGTCTCTGCTTCCGCGCTGTGGCGGAATATCGTCGCCATAATCAAGCCGATGGCGATACCGAAAACGATGGATAAGATGATGCGAGCAATGGCGATATCCATGCCGATCGCCGCGCCGGTGTAGGCGATCGCCAGAATATTGACCGCGGGACCAACGAATAGGAACGTCACCGCGGGACCCAATCCCGCGCCCTTTTTCCAAATCCCCGCAAATAGCGGCATAATCGTGCAAGAGCAGACCGCTAGTATAAATCCCCCCACCGCCGCGGCGGGATAAGAGATGATTTTCGGCGCGTTCTTGCCGAGATATTTCGTCACCGCCTCTTTGGGAATCAGCGTACTGATCGCCCCGGCGATGAAGAAGGCGGGCACGAGACACAACAACACGTGCGCCGCGAGATAATCTAACAGGCTGAGCCAGCCTGATTGTAGCATTGTGATCAATGTTTGTAATATCATGAGTTTTACCTCCGGTTTTCTAAATTAATTGTCTTAGCTTACAACGAAACTTCACGATTGTCCTCTCCTAAAGGTGCATGAGCGGTTTTCATAGCTTATTTGCCGCGATCGCTATATCCCCAACCATCCCACCAACAATGACATATCTTTTTCATCGATTTACTCCCTCAGCAACAGGTCGAATCAGGCTCACAGTGCGGGCAGGGACAGTGTGCTAACTTCCCTTCTGGCACCGGACAAAGCGATACTGCCGCGCCGTTAGCGCGCAGCACGGCGCGGCCAGCCTCTAGGACAGCGCGAATCTGCTCGTTTTTCAGACTATAGAAGACAATCAACCCCTCGCGCCGATCTACCACTAAATCAGCCTCGCGGAGCACGCTCAACTGCTGTGATATGTAAGGCTGCGGCTTCTTGGTCACCGTGGAGATATGACAGACACACTCCTCGCGGTGCGCGAGAATATCGAGTATCCACAACCGCACCGGGTGCGAGAGCGCTTTGTATAGTTTTTGCTGAGCAGCATAAGGTTTTTCAGACATCGTTCTATATATGCAAAGTTTGCTATATTCAATACTTTGCATATTATATCATAAAAAAATACGACTGTCAAATCGCCAAAAAATAGGACGCGGATTTGCGCGGATTCACGCGGATAAAGGGCACAAATCCTGAAAATCCGCGTGAATCCGCGTCCCTAAAAAATGCTTAGTTATCCAAGAACTTATTTAGAAACAAGTCTATTGCGCCTTAAAGTCATAGATTCCATCGACGCGGCGCCAAAACGCGCCGCAAACAGCGCACTCTACGCCGTCATCGCGCCTCACCGCGTCTCCGCCGCATTCGAGGCAGCGAAAGAGTCGCGTTTCGGCGAATTTTGGATTATTTTTCGTCGGGCGTGCGTCTACGAAGATGCTGGGGGATAGATTTAACGGCGCGGTGAGGCGTTGTAACTTGTCATCTAGCGCGGCTAAGATACGTGGGGAAATCGCGCGCTTGAATAAGTTCCATCTAAAACTAGAGACCGCCAGCCGCGTATGTAAATCGAAGCCCGCGCCGCGCAGCCGTTCTTCCACATAGCGCGGGTGAAAATCGAAGTTCAGTTCGACGAATTCGAGCGGTTCTAGGGAGAAGGGGTTATCTTCTTGCAACCGCAGTGCGTAGCGCAATATCGCCTTGAGATGTCGCTTGTTCGCGTATTCCAGAACGTATTTACCGCGCGGGGCGAGCACGCGCGCGAACTCCGCGAATGCTCCCGCCAAATCCTGCACATGATGCAGTACGCGCACCGTCACCACTGTATCGAACGCGGAGGCGACGAAGGGCATATCATACAGATTCGCCGCGACGTAGATGAATTTCTCGTCGCCCCAGCGGGCGCGTGCCTCTTGTAAGCCGGAGCGCGCGTAATCGAGCAGCACTATCTGGTCGTAGCCGGCATATAAGTCCGCCAAACGTCCGAATCCCGCGCCGATTTCTATCAGCCGCGCGCCGCGGCGCGGTAATATCTTGCGTAGCGCGGCGCGTTCCGCTAAATCCTCGTATTCGCGCCCCTGCCCATCCCAAAAATCGGTGCGGTAATTGCTTCCCTCGTAATCGCAAACACGCGGGGTACGCGGCGCGTTTTGGTTATTCTTCATATAAACATGCCTCACGTAGAAAGATTTTTTTACCGCAGAGACGCGGAGAACGCGGAGTGGTATGCGCGCTAAATGAGTTCATTGTTAGTCATTAGACTTCATTAGCTAGCAATATCTGTGCTCTCGGCGGTAAAAAATATCCCGAAGTTGCGTAAGTCCTATATTATATGTCACCCTGAGCGCAGCGAAGGGTCTCGTTTCCCCATTAATTCTATTCACCCTAATCAGTAAGTAACAATTATCGCGTAAACGAGATGCTTCGCTACGCTCAGCATGACATCTTAAAAAG
>CAZSIG010000381.1:0-4430 GCA_964606195.1 uncultured Anaerolineales bacterium | reverse complement strand
AAACTTCGGAAGTCTATACGCGGTCAACCGTAGGCGACAATTGCCCCTGAACATGCCCACTCCCTAATACCGTTAATTATAAGAACAAATGGACAAATGAGCAAATATGGGGCAATCTTGAAAACTCCGCGCTCACTTGTGTACAATACCGCGAACTCGCTTGTTATTGGGAAGAATTGAACAGCATGTTTTGCGCTTTTTCACTTATTACGTTACAATACGCTATATATCTTAGTGGATTATACCATTTTCTAAAGATATGTTTCGTATTTCACATAAAGTCTAGCGCAAGGAGGGTGAAGGAAAATGAAAAAACGGCTAAATATAATTCTGATATTGGCGATACTGGGAGCCATGCTCATCTTACCTTATACGGGTAACGCGCAATCCGCGACGGGAGCCACCATACATATCGTCGGCTGGGGCGAGACGTTGTATAGCATTGCGCGGCGTTACGGTACAACAGTCTCTGCCATTTCCGCGTTTAATGGGATCAGCAATCCTAACTATATCTATGTGGGACAAAGGTTGACGATCCCGAGCGGGAGCTACACTCCCCCTGCGCCAGGTGGAGGTACTTACACAGTAAAACGCGGAGATACGTTATTCTCCATCGCGCGGCGGTATGGATTATCCGTCAACCAATTAGCACAGGCGAACAATATATACAATCCGTCGTATATCTATGTTGGACAAGTACTAATCATTCCGGGGTATTCACAACCCCAACCACAGCCGACGGTGATATATACGCCCGGCTCGTATTATACGGTGAGACCGGGAGATACATTGTCCTCCATCGCGTTGCGTTATGGCACAACCACTTGGGCGATTGCCATAGCTAACAATATTGCCAATCCCTCCCTAATACGCGCGGGGCAAGTACTGTTCATCCCCAACACGGGAACAACTCCCGCGCCATATCCGAGGCGCACGCCGACGCCCTATTCTGGAATGCCTGTAGTTCCGGGACAACCGGGGTACAATCCCGGCGTTCCGGCGATCCCGCCAACTTATCCTTACTATCCAACACCGAGTTATTATAACCCTCCGAGCGGATATATCTATCCCGCGCCGCGGTTGATTTCGCCCCCCAACACGGGGGAAACCTTACATCAGGTATCGCGGTTCGAGTGGACGGTCCAATGGGATCGGTGGCTCGGACCAGATGAATACTTTGATGTGCGTATCTGGCGCGAAGGAGAAGAACATTGGGGTATTGGAGGATGGAGCAAGAACACTTATCAAGATGTGGATTTAGACGAAGTGTTAGGCAACCAATCTGGCGAATATTACTGGGCGATTGCCATCATCAGAGGCCGCGATGGAACGATGTTAGCACAGTTAAGCCCGGAGAGCGAAGCGTGGAGTTTCTATTATCATTGGGTAAATCCTAATCCTGAAAGGGAAGAAGCTGGAGATGAAGGCGCGGTGGTGCCCACTGAAGTGCCGACAGAGGTACCCACTCCTGAACCAACCGTGGAACCAACCGCGTATCCTGGTCCATAACCTTAAAACCAAATAAAGCCAAAGACGCCTCGTAAATTACTACGAGGCGTCTTTTTATTATCTCATTAACAGGGCGCGGAGGAACATTCTACTGCACAACCGCGCAGTTGTGAATTCAGATATTATGGGCTAAAACTATCCACCTATTGCCATCTTACCGGTGAGGATTAAAAACAAGCATCCGCAAATGCATACGTTTAAGTATACCAACAGAGATATTACAAACCAATGCTTCATCGTTAGCATATCGAGACTAAAATCTTCAAACATGATGACTAATCCTTCCTTAATAGCAGTTATTCCAGTTCGATAAGATTACTGTCCTAAGCGGAAACCGTGTCCGCGTACCGTTACAATATATTGGTGGCCAACGCGTTGTCTTAATCGCCCTACTAGTGCATCAATCGCCTGTTCTGAAATACCCTCCTCAGCCTCGTCAGGCCACACTACCGTGATGATCTCTTCGCGGCTACAAACCTTACCTTGATTATCGTAGAGTAGCTCTAATAGGCGATACTGCGCGGGAGATAAGGGGGGATCTAATTCCTCACCATCTATCCAGATGCGCCGCCCCTCCTTGTCAATTCGCACTCCCGCTTTTCTAGTTTTGAAGAGCGCCATAGGCGCGGTCTCTTCGCCCAAAAAGGTCAGCTTAAATCTATCAGCGATCTGAACCTCATCTTGAACCTTTAAGACATAAGGTTCAGTGACGATTTCCCCGTTGACATAGGTGCCGTTCTTACTTTGTAAGTCTTTCAAAACGTAATCGTTTCCAATGAGGCTGATCTCCGCGTGTTGCCGCGATACCAAGCGGCTGTCCAGAACGATATCATTGGTTTCTTCCCTGCCGATGGTCAGGACAGGGCGATCCAGGGACATCTCGCTGTAGTTATTAGCTTCCAAATCTCTGACTACTAAGATACTTCGTTTCTTTACCATAAAATAATACCAACGGGGCTGGTTTAATTGGGTTGGATATAGATCACGAATAACACAAATAGTCAAATTACGCGAATTTTCTTTCTTTTTTATTCGGGCTATTCGTAAATTCGCGACATTCGTGATTAAATCGCGAGGGATTTTTCAAAATCCAATTGAACTGAACCAGTGCCATACCAACAAAAAGTACGTTATCTTTTTCCTTATTCCTTGAAATGTGGTAGAATCATACAATCAGATTACTGAAGAGAGTTGATTACATTGGCGCGATTACTAGAGATAAACACAATCCTTCACGACAGATACAAAATCATCGAATTGATTGGTCAGGGGGGCATGGGCGCCGTTTACCTGACCGAGGATTTGCGCATCAAAGGTAGACGTTGCGCGGTCAAGGAGATTCACCCTGATCCTTACGCCTCCTCCGCAGCTCACGATCAAGGCAGAGAACAATTCCGCCGCGAGGCTAACACGTTAGGTTCGTTGGATCACCCTAATTTGCCCAAAGTGTCCGATTACTTCATTCAAGATGATCGCGACTACATCGTCATGGATTACGTGGCGGGCGAAAACCTGCGCGAGTTATGCGATAAAGCTCGCCAGCGGGGCAATTTCCTGCGCGAAGAGCGCGTATTACAGTGGGTCAAGCAGCTATGCGATACCCTCGAATATTTACACAGTCAAGATCCCCCCGTACTACACCGCGACATCAAGCCTGCTAATATCAAACTCACGCCACAGGGGCTTATCAAACTCGTCGATTTCGGATTAGTCAAACCCCTCGATCCCGACAATGCCCGCACCATCACCATAGTGCGCGGTATGGGTTCGATACAATACATTCCGATGGAACAGTACGTCGGGGTCTCCGAGCACACTGACGTGCGCTCAGACATCTACTCTCTAGGCGCGACAATGTATCACCTCTTAGCCGACCGCCCCCCGCTCAGCGTGCAAGAGCGGTTCCTTCGCCCTCACAGCTTTGCCCCACCCGCGAAATACAATCCGGTCATCTCCGAACGGGTTGAGAGCGCCATATTGTGGGCTATGGAGATGCACCCTGATGATCGTCCTGCCGACATCGCGACGTTTCGCGAGTTCTTATTTGGTAGCGGACAATATCGATCTCAACGCTCGATTGCAACTTCAGGGTGGAGCCGCGCTGTGCGCGCCAATTGGTGGCTCATTGGGCTCGCGGTCATCCTGATGATCCTCGCGGTGATAGTCACCTACTACCCTCCAGCCCAATATTTCTAACCCAATAGAAGTTACGCAATTACGCGCTAAATGTTCACCGCAGAGCCGCCGAGAGCGCAGAGATTAAGATGAATGATTGCTATTGACCAGCAATGAACGCGGTCAACGGGAGTAGAACTCCGCGTTCTCTGTGTCTCTGCGATAAAATAAATCTTTTTGCGTAATTCCTACCCAATTATAACTCAAGCGCGAAAAAGAGGCAAGCTAGAGGCACTTTGATACAAAGTTGTATATTAGATAGGACTTACGCAACTTCGGGGTATTTTTACCGCCGAGCACGCGGAGAGCGCGGAGTTTTCTGGACAGGTTTCTAGCGCGCCGCAAATATGACTTTTAATGAATATTTATGACCATGTATGACAGGCATCAAAAATCTTTCCCGATACTCTCTGCGTCCTCTGCGTCTCTGCGGTGAGTTATAGTGTGATTTTGCGTAAGTCCTATTAGACTTGTTCCTAAATCTAGCTATCTGACACTTTGAAATTACCCCTGCGGCTCGCGCCGCTGTTCGCCGAGTGAACTCGGCGCGGCTACCGAAAACATGCTGAAGCATGTGCGGCATAACGCGCTTCAGCGCGTTTCCCATAGCAACCGTGAGTTCACTCACGGGGAACGCGGCGCGAGACAGCAAACTGTCAGGTAGCTAGTTCCTAAATAAGTTTTGGGATGAGGAAGCCGGCTTTGGGGACGCGGATTCACGCGGATTTTCAGGATTTAAGCTATTT
>CAZSIG010000380.1:0-4452 GCA_964606195.1 uncultured Anaerolineales bacterium | reverse complement strand
TGCGCTCTCCGCGCCCTCGGCGGTGAAATTATTCTGAACTTGCGTAAGTCCTAAAAATAGACTTGTTCCTAAATAAGTTTTTGCACGGTTAAACGATTTTCAGGACGCGGATTCACGCGGATTTTCAGGATTTAAGCTATTTATTCGCGTGAATTCGCGAAAATCCGCGTCCTATATTGTCTTTTCAAGAAAGTCATGGTATGATAACGCGTAGAATCACGGAGGAGGAAAATCAAAATGAAAATTGCGAACGATGTCACAGAACTGATCGGTAATACCCCCTTAGTACGTTTACAACGTTTGACCGCAGGGTGCGCGGCAGAGGTAATAGCCAAACTGGAGTACTTCAACCCCGCGAACAGCGTCAAAGATCGCATCGGCGTCGCGATGGTCGAAGCCGCGGAGCGCGCTGGTTTAGTGAAACCGGACACAATCTTCCTAGAGCCAACCAGCGGCAACACCGGTATTGGCTTGGCGATGGCTTGCGCGGCGCGGGGCTACAAATGCGCCATAATCATGCCGAATACCATGAGCGCGGAACGGCGCATACTGCTGCGCGCTTACGGAGCGGAGCTAATCCTCACCCCCGGCAGCGAAGGGATGCGCGGCGCGATTCGTAAAGCGGAAGAACTTGCCACGGCGGACTCTCGATATTTTATTCCTCAGCAGTTCAAAAATCCGGCTAACCCGGAGATACATCGCCACACCACCGCGGAGGAAATCTGGCGCGATACCGATGGTGAAGTTGACGTACTCGTCGCGGGTATTGGGACAGGTGGCACAATCACCGGCACCGGGGAGGTACTGAAGGCGCACAAGCCAGAAATCAAAATCGTCGCAGTCGAGCCGGACGGTTCGCCATTCTTGTCCACCGGAGAGAGCGGCAAGCACAAAATACAGGGCATCGGCGCGGGTTTCGTACCTGATGTATTGAATACAGAGGTTTACGATGAAATCATTCGCGTGAAAGATGAAGATGCGTTCGACACCGCGCGGCGTATGGCGAGAGAGGAAGGAATACTGGTAGGCATTTCGTCCGGCGCGGCGGTCTGGGCAGCGATTCAGGTGGCGCGACGCACGGAGAACGCGGGAAAGTTGATAGTGGTGATTATTCCATCATGCGGCGAGCGCTATCTGAGTACAGAGTTATTCGCGCACTTGAAGTGAAACGTGATGCGTGATGCGTGATGCGTAAAACGTAAAGAGGATAAACAGCTTACGCGATATCCTTCACGAATTACGCATTACGTTTCACGTCTTCACGTTTCACTTTATGATTATCGGCAGATAAACCGCGTATGCAGGAGTGGGAAGTGGAGTGCCGGTCAACGTCGCGGTGGCAGTAGGCGTGACTGGTTCGACAGTGCCCGACGTAGTAGGACTGGGAGTCGCCGTTGATGACGCTGTCGCGGTCACTGTAACCGTCCATTCGACAGTAGGCGGAACTACGCTTCCCCCGGTCGGAGTGGCCGTAGGCGTCGCGGTAATTGTTGCCGTGGTGGGCGTCGTCGGCGTTTGAGTCGTGCTCGGCGTAGGTGTGCTGGTTACTTGAGCCACATACTGGTATCCATACTGATCTACTACCACTGCCAACGGTTGATTTCCGTTGACTTCCGCCGCTCCCACGAAATCATTTCCTAACACTTCCATTGTCGATTGTTCATATCGGCGCGCCGCGTTGACGGCAATCGTTCCATTGTCCGTAGATATCACATCGCCATTCGCGTCGCGGTAATTTATCTGCACCATTACCTCAGTTTCGCCCACATTCTGCACACTAAACGCGGTGTTCCACGTCTCTGAGCGCGCGATAAGTGGCAATCTCACCATATTTCCAAATGTATCGATGCCATTATATCGCGCCTTCGCTCCCCAATTCACTTGAACGGCTAGAGGTGCGTAGGCACTGACGAGCGCGGAGCCGATAAATCCCTCTGGCACATCATTTAGCGTATCCAAAGCGACCGCGTGCATCTCGCCCGCCGCGATATCCTCTACCACTGAAGTTACCAATGCCCCCGCTGAATCGTAGATGTCCACCGTCACACTTGCCACCGCGCCTCCCAAATTCGTAACTACGTAAGTAGAGCTACTCGCGCCGTTCCCGTCATCGTAGGCTTTGCGGATATGCGGCAGCGCGTATCGTAGCAAGACCGGCGTAGAAGTGGGAGTGGGGGTATCGGTTGGTACCAGCGTGCCGGTCGGCGTCGGCGTCGGCGTGGAGGTATCGGTGGGCGTATGCGTCGGTGTCGTGGTCGGCGTCGCATGCCATATTGATAAACTCGCACTAGCTACATTGTCCCCGTCGTCAATATCCGCGCCGCGCAAACCATCGTCACCGATTCGAACCTGATTTTGCACCTGTCCCTCCGCCGCGTCGTTGTTGACGCTCACTTCAACGATAGCCTGTCCAACTGCCCCCGGCTGCAATTCACCTATCGCCAACGAATACAGATTATTCGCGCCTGCCTGCTGCCAATCCTGCCCCGCGACGATCGAAATCTGGTCAGGCAAAGTCTCCGTCAAGACCACGCCCGAAACGATTCCCGCGCCCGCGTTGGTGTAATAAATCGTGAACCTGACCACTTCACCGAGCATCGCGCCGCCACGGTCAGCGATTTTAGTCACCTGCAAATCGGGCGGATATGGTACCAATGAGTTCATAATCGGCGCGGCATAAATTAACTCACTCTCCGCGCTCTCCAGCGTACAGGTCAAATTCTCAATCATCGTTATTGAAGGGGATACCTGCACGTCAATTTGCATCACCACCTGCACACTATCAGTCGCGCCACCGCCGGGCAGTGTGCCGACATCTATCGTTATCGCTTGTTCGGTGACGGTGAAGGGCGCGGTGGCAGTGGAGGCAGTAATAAAACCTGTATGTTCAGGCAGGTATTCGGTAATTCGCACGTCGCTCGCGCCGATGTCACCCGCGTTGGTGTAATGAATCGTGTAGGTGATGAAATCGCCGGGGTGCCAATCGCCCGCGGGTTGACTGTGCTTGCTCACCGTTAAAGCAACCTGCGCGTCAACCTCAATCGCCACTGGTTCACCCAACACGCCCGCGTCATCAACGCTGGAAATGCCATACGCGGCGTTGGTGATATGTGTTGTTCGCGCCGGTAAGGGGTTATCCACCTGCACCACGAAATTCACCGTATCATCCGTCCCCGGCGCCAACTCCGCGATGTTCCAAGTAATAGTTTCGGCGTCGACAACATAATCACCCGTAGCGTCAACGAATTGCGTATTCTCAGGAACTACATCGGTGATAACCACTCCCGTTAGCGCGGTGTCGCCCGTGTTTTGGTAGCTAATCGTGTACGTAATCAGATCTCCCGGCGCGACGCGGTTCTCCGCTTCGGTGATTCGTTTAATCTGTTCGTAGATTTGCGATAATTGGGCGGACGATGTCGCGGTGAAGTAGTGTTGCGTGTCTGGCTCACTCGCTACCCGCCGCAGTACCGGCTCTCCGGCGAAATCCTCCCCCTCAATCACCCCCATCGCGATGGCGAAAACGCGAATTCCCTGTTCCTTAGCTTCCGCTGCTGCGGCTATCGCGTCCATCTCCGCCCAATAGTTACAATGTGTAGGATCAAACTCGCCAGTGTCAGGGTTCCAACTGCTTTCGGAGCTGCTGCCTCCAGTCAATCGCCCATCGTTCGTGACATTTGCCACGCCGTCCGACGCGATGATTAACACCGGCATACTGTCAGGGTTATGATTAGCGCCGGTCACTACCAATGTCCCGGAGATGATCCCCGCGCCCAACGATGTAGGAGAGCCGAGATTAACACTCAAGGATTCGATCTGCGCGTTCACGCTCTCCACATCGTTGATCAGGTCGCTCTCCATAATCCCTTGATGAAGCCGCTGATTGTCTCCCCTCTCACACATAGTATAGGTATCCGTCACGCCCGTTTGGGGACCAAATATCACCAATCCCACCTGATCGCCTTGTCCTGGGCGGAGCATGTTATTGAAATCAATCAGCGCATTTTTCGCGGCTTCAATGCGCGTCTGCGCTCCCCAATTCTCGCTCATGCTGCCCGACATATCCAACACATTCACCACATCGACCGGTCGCAGCGAGCCGATGATTTTGGTGATGCTGAGGTTCGATGAACTACTCAGGGATTCGGGAGAGACTTCGGTTTTCGACCGCGCCTCACTTTCTACACTCAAATCATCTACTCTCAATAAATTCCCAGTTTGGGAATATTTCGCACTCTGTACCACGACCGCGAGGGGCTGGTTCGCGGAGATCGTCGCGCTGCCCTCGAACCCATTCGGCAAAGCTATTTCCCTAGCATCGTAAGAGAAGGTCGCGCCGCCGGGCAGCGTCTCGTTCACTGTGTGAACAACTCTGCCGTCCATATCGTAATATCTTATGGTGACATCAGCGGGCACACTCGCGGTATTTTGCACGAAGATGATGCTGTACCAATC
>CAZSIG010000379.1:0-4472 GCA_964606195.1 uncultured Anaerolineales bacterium | reverse complement strand
TCGTGATTGGTGTTGGCGGAAACCTGCGCGTCGTAAGCGCGCAAATCTACCAACTCCGGCCAAGCGGGTTCGCCAATCGTCTGAATGTTCCCCTGCCCGCGCACGGTGAATATTAAATGCACGGGGTTGTTGACCTCTACCTGCGCGGTGTCCAAACGGGCGGTGACGGTGAATTGCCCCACCGCGCCGCTGAAATCAGGAGGTTTATTTTCCTCCGGCAGTGGCAGTACTTCGACTTCCAGCGGCTGAGTTTTAAGCTCGAAGCCGCGATTAAAGAAATCGCCCGGAACGCTCAGGGTCGCGACGCCGATAGTGCGCGTGCCGACCTCGGTGCCGAAGAGCGCGGTGTAAAGCTCCGTGACCAGATACCGCCGCCCTGCGACGTTTTGATAATACTGCTGCTGCGGTGGCATATTTTCCGCCCAGAAGCCGGTCGTCGTGGGAGCGTCATAGCGCGGGCTGTCGAACAGGTTCACTGCCTGATAAAAGCGAAATATCAGCGTGATTTGCTCGCCCAAGTAAGCCTGTTCTTTATCGGTGACTGTCTCGACGAACAGGTCTTGCCCTTTTAGCTCCGAAGATGTTTCCCCTTGCGGTGCCTCGACCTGCGCGGTGGTCGGTGTCGGTGCCGCGCCCTCCGTGACTGTCACCTCTATTGGGTCGGTATTGTATGTTTGCCCGTCGATGGTGATAGATGCTGCGCCGATGGTGAATTGTCCGACCTGGCGCGGTTGTAGGGTGTATTTGAAATTCACGGAAGCCGATGTGACGCCGTTGACGATCGAGATGCTCTGCGAACGGCTGCTGCCGACGATGGCGAAACTCTCCAGCGCGGGCAGTTTCGGTTCGGGGAAGTTCATCGCGCTGCCGCTGACCTGAACGTTCAGTGTCAGCCGTCCATCGAGGGAAATCGTGGTGCGGTCTACCGACGCGGAGAAGGTGATGTCTTGCTGCGCGTGGCAGACCGTCGCGCTGATGATGATTAGAAGCGATAAAGTGATGACTAGCAGAATTTTTCGTGAACTCATAAGCATATCCGTTTTAATATTGGACACAGATTACACTGATAAACACTGATTTTTTTGGCTCTTTGGGAACTCGCGGGGTCAGCTTAACACGCGGTTTATTTTTTGCCACTAATTACACTAATTGGCACGAATAAGCAGAGAATTAGTGAAAATTCGTGAAATTAGTGGCAGATTTTCCCCGGTGACCACGCGAAATCCAAAAGTCCCCTTTTTTATAAAGATGGCTAAATCAGTGATAATCTGTGCGCTTCGCGTCAGTGTCCTATTTGTTTTTCTTGTTTCCTGCGCGTTAGATTATATCACGACTTGAATGAGATGGAAAAACGCGGCAAAGCCCCCGCGCGGCGCGGAGGCTCTGCCATATTGTAGGCGCAGGTTTTATACCTGCGAATTAAGCGCGTTTATGTTATCCCGCGAAGGTTGCCACGCCAACGCCGACGCCCACTCCAATCATAACGAGGAGATACATAATTATCATGGGTAATAAAACCGCGAACACTGCTCTCCCCATAGAAAATTCGTTGGAGACCGCGGTCGCTTTCACGTAGACCGCGAGACCCCAGAAGAAGGTTATCAAGCCTAACGGGAACGCGATACCGCCGCCGACAGTGGGGACAAGTCCCAGTAGCTTGATTAGAACGTCAAGGATGTGCGGCACCATATACAGCGCGGTCAAGCCCAACATCTGCTGCACCGTCGCGCGTCCGCCGAGAATTTTGGCGCAGACTAGCACGAGCAGGGTATAAAACATCCAAAAACCCATGCCATTGAACGGAGAGGAGATGAAATTCCCCACTGCCTGCAATATGGTATCTATCTGGCGTGGGAGGATTGTAGGCATCTCCGCGATATCGAAGCCGACGTTAATCCAAATCTTGGCGTATTCGGACATCGTCTCGCGGTCGAAATCGTCAGTGGGACCGAACTGCCCGAATTGCTCGTAGAATTGAGTGGCGCCTTCCAGCGCGGCGGCGCGTTCGTCTTCCAATGACAGGTTAGTAACTCCGGTTACCACCTGCGCGATGGGATTAACTAATCCGACTATCAGACTGATAACCACCAGGTAAAGCCATCCGTTGCGAAAGATGTGCTCTGACTGCTTGAATTCCTCGAAGGTCGCGGTATCTAAGGTCATTATGCCGCGAATAGTTTCTATAATCGTCATTTTATATCCCTCCTCCTGCCGTCACTAAGCCGACGATAAAGAAGACTAGAATGCCCAGAATAATCCCCAGTATAGTCAAAATGATGAACGGTAAGACCGTCGCCCAGAACGCGCGTCCGGGGCTTAGGTCGTGTACGCTTTTGAGGGCGATGAAATTGCAAATCAAGCCCCATATACCGATGACGCCGCCCAGCGATACGTAAGGGATTATGCCCAGCGCGTTGAGTAATTGTGGCGAAGTAGCCAGCGCGACCGCGCCGAAGGTGTGGTTCATCGGTCCACTTCCGCCGAGTATTTTGGCGGAAAGGTGCGCTAAAATCGCGTAGACTATCCACCAGAACAGCATCCCCAAGAACATCGGAATAACGCGCAGTATCCAGCTTACCAACAATGTAAATATATTACTGTGCTGATTCATACTTATAGCTGTGGTATCCGGCGCGCCAAAGAGCCCCGGGAATACTCGCCAGCCCCAGTCGTACCCCTCGCGAAATCCTTCGAGCGCATCGGGTTCTTGGTCTTCTAGTTCCAAAAACCAGGGCTGTTGCGTCATCGCATCCCAGACGCGTTCTTTAATCGCTAACATGTCTGGTGTAACCATCCACTCTAACGTCGTGCCCACTCCGCTAGTGATAGTGAGTATCGCGGCGATGATGATTATAAATATTAACCCGGTAGCGAACGGGTTCGGAGCTTTGATTATTTGCCGATAAGCATCTTCCTCCAGGAATAAAGCTCGCGGCGCTAAGCCTAACGCTCCCACTGCACTTAAATTTTCTTGCATAGCACATTCTCCTTTCCTAATGAACTAAATAAAATTTTCACCTAATCCCTATACGACTTCGCGCAACCATTGGTTGCGCGAATGAGTTAATCTGTCCCATGTTCTGGCTCTTTGTCTCTGAACCACCTCAAAACGATACCCAAACCGATGATAATCAACACCACAGGCCAGGCTTTGCCTATTAAATCCCACAGCGACCAGGGCAATACTCCACGAGTAGTGAGCCAGAAGCCGATACCTAGCACGAACAAGATGGTGCCCGGCCACAACGGCCAATGATTTTGCTCCCCGCGCGTCCCGAAGAGCCATATCGCGAAAAATGCTAGTCCTAGCATTACAAGGAAATACGGCCAATTATTATCCTTACCTTGCCATAGCGCGGTGGCGATGCTCAAGCCGGTCAGTATCGCGCCGGGAATTAGAAAGCCGATGTGCCGCTGCCACGCGAAATAAGTCACTAGAAACCCTACTCCCAACAAGAACAACAATACCGCGCCGCCAAAGGGCAAAAATTGCCACAGCAGAAACACTACCCCTAACGCGATTAACAACACCCCCGGCACTATCGCTTTATTTCTCTGTTCGTTCATTAAATACTCCTCTCAAGTCTTATTAACCGCAGGGAGCACAGCGGACACGGAGAAAGGAAAGAGGAACATTTTTTTATAGAAAATTATCCTCAAGTCTCCGCGTGCTCGGCGGTCAGATTACTCTGAACTCGCGTAAATCCTACTTATGCAAAAATCTCCGCGACGGGACAAGTAAACCCCGGAATTACTTCCTCGCCTTGTAATGTATCAGCAGTTGTCAATACTTCTATATCTTTCAGCGAACGATAAACCGTAATTGTTTTCGTGTCGGGATAGACGACCCACACCAGCCGCGTTCCCGCCATTAACCATTCGGCGACCTTTTCGTACACTTCCCCCGCGCGGTCATTGGGAGATACCACCTCCACCGCTAAGTCGGGAGCCAATTCCAGAAAGCCCTTTGCCGCGTCACCTTGAGGGACGCGGTTTTGGCGCACAAAAGATACGTCAGGGGCGCGCACGGTATCGGGGTCACGGGATAATTTATAACCGGTCTCCGCCGCCAATACCTTGCCCAACCCTTTTTGTCGGACATATTGAAGCAGCAGCGCGCCCAACACCATAGCAATATCCCCATGTCTGAAACCCGCGGGAGTCATCCGTATCAGTTTACCGCGTTGTAATTCATAACGCGCCCCCCGCGCCGGCAAATTCGCCAACTCTTGTGCAGTCATTGCCATCTTGTATACTCTCCCCCACACGTAAAAATAACTTGCGCGGCTACACATTAAGCATTATAGCGCGTTTTCTTTAGATTTTCAAATCATTTTTGGACTCTTTTAGATTTTGGGCAATCACAAGGAAGAAGTTGCCACTAATTGCACGAACTCGCGCCAATTAAGGCAATTATTAGTAGTGGTAAAGAAGTAAGTGATAGGGAAAAGTAATACAATAATTTAACCACT
>CAZSIG010000378.1:0-4485 GCA_964606195.1 uncultured Anaerolineales bacterium | reverse complement strand
GCCAACCGCGCCTCCTCCGCCGCACGGCTGGCAGCCAGAAACTCCGCGACTAGGGGACCTAAAGCGTGGTGGTCCGCCCTAGCCAGAGCCTCTTCCAATTGTTTACCGCGATAGAGCAAATCATCATTCGCGCCAGAATCCTTCCACATTTGTGCCGCTTGAATCAGCGGGCTTTTCTGCAACCAAATTTGGTTGGCTTGCAAGATCGGCTCGACAAAGCGATCATGCACCAATTCGTACCAGCGTCCGCCGGCGCGCGTCTCGGCGCGAATCAAAAATTGATCCTCCAATATCTGCACCGCCTTATTCGACAAACTGCCGGTCTTCTCCGCGCCCTGATAGACCGTCCCGCGCGTTTTAGCTTCGGTAATCAACTGCCGATTGAACCAATTACGCAGTTCTGGTTCAGATACGTCAACTTGAGGTGCCTCTAAAGTTTTGGCGACGGCTTGTTCATAGAACTGTGCCAGCGCGTTAGTGACAAACCGCGCCAGATTATCCCCGCCCGCGAGCGCGCGTAAATCATCTGCGGTGATTCGCTTCCTGCTTGACGCGGTTCTACGCAAGTTTTCCCAAAGCTGGTAGCAGACTACTTGCAACTGCACCGGCTCAACGAATTGCCCCTCAATCTCTATCTCGGTTTCCTCGTCGCCTGGCGTGTGAATCTGTCGCAGGTTATTGACCAATTCCTCAGCCACCCCCGGCGCAAAGGGGCGGCTATCTCGCACCGGATTTTTCACCGCTTGCAACGCGGCTTTGTAGCCCATGCGCTGCATGTAATACCGCGCCCGCAAGTTTCCGGGCACCAAATGGGCATAGGGATCTAAGGCGGCTACATGATCCTCGCGCATTGACAAAATCACCCACAAGTGATCATCTTGCTCCATCGCCTGACGTAGTTGAGCAAAGAAATCCGCTCTTTTTTGCCATGCCTCCGGATGAGTGGTGCGAATCTCCTCGAACTGATCGATGATCAACGCGCGCGGCCAGATTTCATATTCCTCAATCTGCTCATCGGCAGAATCTTCAGGCTCTTCGCAATCATCGTAGTAGTATTGCTTGCCATCTGTCGCCAGATTAGTCAAGAAATCTGCCAGCTTCATGTCCACGAAGCGACTATCATTCGCGCCGCGCTGATCTAAAGACAGCAAGAGATTGTAGACGAAGATATTACTCGCACCGGCGCCGAGCGATGGCTCCCCGCTAACGCGCCCCACCGGTAAAACCTCAAAGCCCTTTTCTTCCAGGCTGGGTATCAACCGTGTGTTGATGAGCGAACTCTTGCCCGCGCCGGATTGTGCATAAAATAACACCAAGCGTTCAGAGATGACCAACGACAGCAACTCTCTGGCTTCGCGCTCCCTGCCAAAAAAGAGATCGCGCTCCTCTCGCGTAAAACTACGCGGTCCGACATAAGGATTATCCCGCTGCTGATTCATACTTGCCTCCTCCATTTATCCCACTCGCGCCACAATTTTTTAATAAACTGGTCAGTATCACTCCACTCCACTTTGAACTTGGAGCTTTCAAAATAATCCAGTAAATATTTTCGCGCCTTTTCTTCGTCGATAAGCGTATATTGCTCACTGGGTTTAAGTTGTATCGCCAAGCTGAGCTTGCGCAACCTGTCATGCGTCGTGTTGATAATCCAGCGAAACAGCACGCGAAAATCCCAATCTTGTAATCGATAGCCCAACAATAATAATGATGATTCGGTCAAAGCTTCGCGTAGATACAACGGGATAATCGGCTCCTCTTGTCCAGTAGTCCGCGCCACTCTGACCAAAAAATCCAGATAATCATCCTCGCTCAGAATCAGAGATTCGGGATATTTTTCAATGCCGTACAGATGATAAACTAACGGCTCTTGTGTACTGGGCACAAACTCAGGGTCAGGTCTGTACTCGGGCGCCACGTTGCCCCCTTTACCGTACCACAAACAGATCTGTGTGCGCGGTTCTTTGTTCTCTGCGCGCAGGGCGCGTTCCATGAAGTCGTAATAACTAGTAGTCACGAAAATCTTCAGCGGCAACCGCGCCAGCAAACGAAGCGGATCCTCCTGCTCTTCCTCAAAGATGGGATAATCCAACTCACTAGCGATGTCAGAGAAGCTCAAGCCCGCTAATTGGGATCTCAATTCATCCGCGATGTCTGCCACCTCCTCATCCGCTTCAGCTAAATCCAACAAGCATTTTTTCAAAAAGGTTAGGTAGCGCGTTTTCGCTTGCTCTGCATCATCGCTTATGACTCGATTATACAACGCGACGCGCGCTAACATCTCTCTATCCGGCAAAGGATACTCGATATAATCAGCCCATATCTGAGATAGTTCCTGGTCAACGGTTAATATCTCCGCGTTGTCTACTTCTATTTCATCCCCCGCGAGTCCTAAATCTTCATCATAGTTAATATCAAAAATACGATCATTACGAACCGCGTTGCTGAGGATAGGTATAACTTCCCCTTTATTGATGCGCCGATTGATCGCGCTCCAAAAACCATCGCCATCCTCTTTTTCTATCTTTATTCTTCTCGCGAGACAGCTTGATCTCCTTCTTCTTGCCATATTTACTCCCCCTTCTATACGACTTTAATCAACAGTATTCAAAACCACGCGAAAACCGTGCCGCTTGTTTGGAGGTCCCGATTTATCAGGAGCATAACCATTACGAGCAGTACATCTCAATTTCTCTTTTTTATCAGCACCTGAGCTACCGCGATACACCCTTCGGACACTTTTGTTAGCTTCCACGTCATTACGTCCATCATCAGCCCACGGATAAAGATATTTGGCATCAGGTTGGCGCGGTTTCTCTCCCCATAGCGTCCGCGTCCATTCTCGCGCATTGCCCACCATGTTATAGCAACCATACGGGCTAACGCCGGCATCGTAAGCATCCGCTGGCGCGATTCGGTCATTGCCGTAGTTACAACAGTCTTCTTTCCACTCATTGCCCCATGGATATATTCGCCCATCGTCACCCCGCGCTGCCTTTTCCCACTGCGCTTCGGTGGGCAAACTATATCGTCTGCCAGTTTGTTCACTTAACCATTCGCAATACTCCAACGCGTCGTACCAATTAACGCCCGTAACGGGGCAGTTCAGTTTGTCAGGAGAGGGGGTTCTGCCTTCCCATCCCCATTCTGGCGCGACCTCCCGCCCAGTCTTATGCACGAACTCCGCGTACTGCTCATTCGTCACCGCATACTTTCCTATCCGATACACGGGCAAGTCCACCTCGTGCTGCGGCGTCTCGTGCGCCGACACCCCCGCGCCCGGCGCACTACCCATCAAAAACGCGCCGGCGGGCACCAGCACCGTCTCCGGCTCGAAATACTCGCGCGTTATCTCCGGCTGCAACAGCGGATTAGTCTCCGCCGCCCGCGCCCAGATATAGCCATTCGCGGCGCGCAGATACACCACCGGCGCCGCCCAGTCCACCACGCTCTCCCAATCCGCGCCCCCCAGCGTCATAATCGCCTTGCGCCCCTCCGCCACCGCCGCGTCTACGGGGTAATCGGCGGTCAAGGCGCGGTAAAACTCCGCGCCGAACACCGCCGCGCTGTCGTCACCGATGGGGAACTGCATGCCAATCGCCGCGGGCACGTCCGCGGTGGCGATCAACTGCTGTGCCACACCTGCCACCGGATTACGTATCCCCCCCTTCGCGGTCTCGCAAGCCATCAACAGTGCCAAGCGCACCGTCGTACCGTCCAAAAATCTAGCAAGCAGATCACCCGGCAGGCGGTAGATGCCCCCCGCGTCGTCCTGCAACAGCAACACCCCCTGTTCGCGCCGCTCATCGAAGCCGCCATGTCCATCGTAATGCAGCACGTGATACCCCCGCCGCAGCTCCGCCCGCAGCGCGTCCGGCGTGGCATCACGCAATGGCACCAATTCCACTTTATTGGCGGCTTCCAACGGGCGCAGCGCGGCGCGCAGCTTCTCTTCACTACGCGTCAAGTCCAACCGCGCCGTCCTCTCCGGATTGGCGGTGACGTACAAAACGCGCAGCGCGCCCGCGGGACGCAAGCTGCGCTCCGGTTCGCCGCGCTCGATGTAGCGTACTAACGGCATACTATGCCGCGCCGCCAGATACCGCTGATTTAGCACATCGTAGGTCAGTTCCCAGGGCAAGCGCGCCAGCGGCGCGGGGCGGATAATCAGCCGCAGCCGCAGTTGTTCATCCACAGCTACGCCCAACGATCTTTGCAGCGCGCCGTAAATCGACAAGGGGAACAGCACCTCGCCCAAGTGCGTCCCCAATGCGCGTAGCTCGTCCGCGCTCAATTCATCGCCATATTGCAACTCCTCTGCCAGGGGCATGATACGCGCGATGACCTGCTCATTTATCGGCAGGGGCGCGACGCGAATCCCCTGCGGTCCCTGCGCCGCGACGGTATAAGCCCCCGGTTGCCCATCCAGAATCAAATCAAGATTTAGCATTTCTCCCCCTACGCGGTCATCCGTTCGTAGGGCGGCTT
>CAZSIG010000377.1:0-4490 GCA_964606195.1 uncultured Anaerolineales bacterium | reverse complement strand
CACCTTGATATCATATTGGAATCGGGCAAGGATTTGAGCAAGACCTTTGGAGTTGAGGATGATAGACCGACCTGGTCTCCGAATGGGGAGTGGATCGCTTTTCGGCGCAGGTCCGCCGGCACAGCGATGGGAAAGCAGCTATGGCTTATGCAGGCCGATGGCAGCGATGTCCACGCCCTCACCACCGATACCGCATCACACTACGGTCCGCCAGTCTGGGCGCAGGATGGAAAGACGCTGTTCGCTTCGCGGCATTTAGCCGGACAAAGTGCAATCTGGGCTTTTTCCGTCAATACCCCAACGGCAACCCTAATAGTGACTGGGGGCTATTTGCCGCACCGGCTGGAGAAATGAGATAGCAGAACAATTTTTGAATCAACAAGCCCCCACGAGCTACAAGCTCGCGGGGGGCTTGTTTTGTTTCTACAAGCAACCAAACTACCACAGACGAGTAATCTCGTAATCATCGAATGCTGCGTCTTTGCTGACGATAGGAATCTCCTCTACGCGCGCTTGAGCGATCAGCAAGCGATCAAAGGGATCGCGGTGATGAAAAGGCAAGGTGGCGACCATCGCGGTGTGACTAATTGTGATGCCCAATAAAGCTATGCCATTAAGCCGAAGCTGCGCGGGAATCAACGTTTCAAATGGTTGTGCCAATTGTAACTTTCCCAAGCTGATCTTGATCGCCATCTCCCACAAACTAGCAACGCTGAGGAAGGGTTGATTTGTAGGCTCCTCTATTAGTGCTCGCGCCGTGATACTCAGTTGGGTATCAGCATTGATGAACCAGAGAAAGCTGTGCGTGTCAAGCAGTATTCTCATGGCATATACTCAACGAAATCGGCTAACGGCGCGTCAAAATCATCCGCCATTGTGATCAAGCCTCGCGCGCTGCCAAATTGGGGATGACGCGGGACGGATACCAATTCTTCGAAGGAACGGGCGCGGGGGCGCGTCCACAGAATCGCTTGAAATTCTTCCCATAAGCTCCGATACCGAGTCAAATCGATTAGCACCCCGACTCGCTCACCAGTGGCGGTGGTAACAAATTGAATTCCTTCTAATCCGCAAATTTGTTCCATACGTATCTACTCCTGATTGTAATAATTATAACCCCTTTCAGCCTAAAAAGAAAGAGCTAGAGACCGCGCGAGTCACTAAACCGCGCGGACCTTTTGGGTTCAGATGCAATGCACTGAACCGCGTAAACAGATTTCGTTATTCACCGCTTTCCCATAACTTTTGCACGATTTCTGCACAATTTAGCGTTATGCTATGGGCAACAAAAAAATTGGAGAGGTGGGCGTATGAGAAAAATATGGGGAACTTTGATAACTTTAGTCATAATCATCGCGGCGCTGCCCGGCGCGGGCTATGCACAGGAACAAACCTGCGCGGAAGAATATACTATCCTCGCGGGCGACACGCTGAGTTTTGCCGATGATGATATAAAATGGTGGCCTAGCTACCTGACAGTTTGCAGTCTCGCGCCGCGCTCCCCGTGAGTGAACTCACGGGTGCTATGGGAAACGCGCTGAAGAGCGTTATGTTGAACATGCTTCAGCATGTTTCCGGTAGCCGCGCCGAGTTCACTCGGCGAACAGCGGCGCGAGCCGCAGGGGTAATTTGAAAGTGTCAGGTAGCTAGTAAAAATAATCATGTTTCCTCTGGAAGCAGGTTCAACTTAACACGCGGTTGATTTTTTGCCACTAATTGCACGAATTGCTCTAATTTTTGCTCAATGGGGACAAAAATCTCCGTGCTCTCTGTGGCTCAGTGGTAAATTTCCTCGCTTTTTCGACAGGGGCAATAATGACTATGACCGCGTCATTTATACCCCTATAGGGTATGATAGCACAAAGCATAGGGGTTGTCAAAGAGCACATAGTGATACCGCGCACTTTGCCTCTGTCGCGCTTTTGCAGTACAATCTATACTTCACAACTCGAACAACTTTACTGGAGAGCGAAATGATTCCAATTCCACCATCTTGGGTTCTGTCCGGCGTCGTCGCGGGGATCTACGCGACATCTTCACATCTCATTTGGGGTAAAACTTTCAAGGAGTTAGCGATCTATTGGGGCGCGGGTATCATCGGCTTCGCAGTGGGGCAAATCTTGGGACATGCCTCCCCGTTTCATTTTCTGATGATCGGCAATGTGCATATCGTTGGGGGAACGGTGATGAGTTGGATCGCGCTGTTTCTGGCGCGGCGATTGCTCACCGAAACGACCACTGGGCAAGTGCGACGGCGCGAGTGAGCATCCCCTGCGTGTTTAGAACAAAGAGCCAGATAGGATTTACGCAACTTCACGATAAATCCGCGTTATCAACTTATAAATGACTACTAGCGAACGCCAATGAACGCTGCCCAGAGACTTCGGAAGTCTGAAAACTGCGTAAGCCCTAACTAAAAGAGGCGAAGTCTCAATGGGAGACTTCGCCTCTTTTTCACTGTTTACCCAACTAGCGCGTGTAATTAACCTCTATCCAATCCACTATCGCGACTTGGCGCCCTGCCTCGTTGTCGCAATCGCGGTCGGTGGTGCGAACCTGTACCACCGGAGACAATTTCTCCTCCGTATCGGGGTCTACCACCGCGATGTTCCAAATCTCCTTTTTAGGATGGTCATCGAGATAAACTTCCCAATAACCCTCCAGGTTGTGCGGTCCCCCCGGACCCTCCGAGCGCGCGAGCGGCGCGGCGTAGCCATAATCGTTCCACAACCTTATATACACGCCTCCTACCGGCGCGTCGAAATAGTCATAAACTATCCCTTGAACCTTGGTCATGTCGCAGTTAGGATAATACTCTGTCCTTCCGTACTGCTGATAAAGCGGCTCCGGCGTGGGCGTGGGCAGCGGCGTCGCGGTGGGCAGAGGAGTATAGGTCGGCAGGGGAGTGTAAGTTGGAGGCACTGTTGGCATATCGGTTGGCGCGGGAGTGTTCGTCGGCGGCACCGCGGTGTCACTTGGCGGGGGAGTGTTCGTCGGCGGGGGCGCGGTGTCGCTTGGCAATGGCGTCGTGGTATTTGTCGGGACCTCGCTTGGCGTAGATGTGGCTTTCGGTGTGAGTGTCCAGGTGGGGATCTCCGTCCGCGTAGGGCTGACCGTCAGCGATGGCGTTCCGGGGGGGAGAAGCGTCGGAAACACAGTTTTAGTCGGCGTAGGGGTAGCCACGATCTCCGCGACGTAAAGGACGCGGTTAATCCACCTCGTCACGCTTGGATATTGCGAGAGTAACATACAGCCAGGACAGAGCGCCAGCAAGATCGCCAGTTGAATCATAAACCGCCGCAAGCCCCCGCCACCTTCGGGGCGATCAGATAAGGGCAGTTCCCACGATTCCCATGCCGTATCGCCTGCATCCTCCGACGCGGACGCCCCGAGCACCGCAGCATCCTCCGGCGCGCTGTAATAACCATCATCGGTTACAGGCAATCCCTGATAACGCGGGCATTCCGCGTAATTTCCGCCCAAACAAAATAGCTCTTGATCAGCCGGATGAATTCCTTCGGGGGGATCTACGCGAAAGCAGCGGTGGCGCGGGCTGACGTATATGAAAAATGTGTTCGGATCGGCATGTAACCCCAAATAGGGGCAAAATTTCGGATCTCGTTCCATAAATAATTCTAATAGGATTACGCAACTTCAGTATAATTTTACCGCAGAGGACGCGGAGAGCACAGAGTTTTCTGGATAGTTTTCTATCGCGCCGCGAGCATGACTTTTAATGAACACTTATGACTGCGTATGACAGATACAAAAAATCTTTCCCGTAACTCTCCGCGTTCTCTGCGCTCTCTGCGGTAAATTCCGATAT
The DNA here is from genome assembly GCA_964606195.1 of uncultured Anaerolineales bacterium. Classification (GTDB taxonomy): domain Bacteria; phylum Chloroflexota; class Anaerolineae; order CAZSIG01; family CAZSIG01; genus CAZSIG01. The sequence goes on along the minus strand of CAZSIG010000377.1, from coordinate 664 downwards.
GGTTTGCGTAAGTTCTATCTAATTCTACGCTAACTCTTACGCAATTACGCGCTAAATGTTCACCGCAGAGTCACCGAGAACGCAGAGATTAGGATGAATGAAACTTCGGAAGTCCAGGTAATCTAGTACTACAATGAGATTTCGCGCTAGGGTGTCATTCTGAGCGACCACCGGGAGCGAAGAATCTCGTTTTCCAGCGGATTTATTACTTCCTAAACCGAGATTCTTCGTCGCTGCGCTCCGCAGAATGACATTTTTAAAGTGCCACGGTTACGAAGTCAGGGTCAACTCAGATTCGTGGGGTAAACAGTATGGGCGCGGGGCTTAAAATACTCGCGTAGGGCGGCTTTCTTAGCCGCCGTTCTTTATCATCGGCGAAAACGGCAGGTAAGAAACCTGCCCTACCCCACGAATCCGCGTAGAGCCGTAATCTATCACTTCTAATCTACTCCGAAAATAAATTGGCGCAATGGGGATTGCGCCCTGCATGATACATTAGGGCGCGGTGATTTTCGTCCATTGGTGGTGCGGCAACGCTCATAGGTACTACTCCGCGGTAGCGGTCGGTGTTAGTGTTAGCGTAGGAGTATCCGAAGGTGGCGGTGTTGCCGTATTAGAGAAGCCATGCCGCGCGGGCACCCAATTAAGCTCAAATGTGACCTTA
>CAZSIG010000376.1:0-4493 GCA_964606195.1 uncultured Anaerolineales bacterium | reverse complement strand
CCGCGTTCTATTCGGGGCTTCAACAACTTGGTATGGCAAACTGTCGGGTAGCTAGACGAACAAAATGTTAAGTGTAGTTTTCTTGACGCCAGTGCTTGAGTTGAACGAAACGCGAACTTTTTCTACTGGTCACTTCAGCCGATACATACTCAAGAACGCGTGCAGTTTGGGCGAATCTGTCCATTCCCACTCCGAGTCTCCCTCTACCACGCGGTCGTAGATGTCAACCGGGTCGAGCATATTGCCGTAGATGATAAAGTAGTCCGGTTTTTGCCACACCATGTAATCCAGGTCTATCTTCTCGTGCCCCGGTGTACCCTCACCCATCTTCTCCACCTCCAGATGCGCGGTATGTTCATCAGTGATGCCGAAGATATCCAGCGCGTACAACTCGGAATAGTACGGAATTTGCCCCGCCGCGTCCACGATGATGCGCGTATCGGGTGGCACGTTATCGCGCAGCCATTTGCCCATCGTGATACGCGCCTCATTGGCGAGTTTCGCGTTGAAAGGCTCTAAAAATCTGGTGCGCTCGCCGTAGAGAGACGACGCGGCGAAGATGGCAAGCATAAAAACGGCAAACAGCATATAGCTAATCATTGCAGGAAGTCGCGGCGTGAACTTTGTCATTTGCGCTATCCCCACCACCAGAAGCACGTAAAACGCGGGCAAAATCGGCACGAAGAATCGTCCGACAGACCAATCGCCGCCGACATAGACAATATACGCGGTGTATGCTATGACTATCAATATCAGATAGCTGATGAAGGTAAGCAAATGCTTACCTTTTCTGTTTACTAGCCACATTATAATTGGGACAAAAATCACGAGAACCACGAGCCAAGTCAAGTGCATCTCCACGTAGGTTTGCAGATATCGCCACCCGCGCATGAGTTGCGCCGCGGGCCCGCCGGGAGAGACTTTAACGTAGAATGTGTTGGGCAGGAGTTGTCCGTAATAGCGATACCGCCAAGCGAAATACGCGCCGTAAGGGAGCAGGAAAGCCGCGCCGCGTATCACATCCTTCAGGGTGAACAGACGTCGCTCATTTATAAGACGATACGCGGTTTGATGCAGCATCGTCAAGCCGAAAACCAGTACCCCTTCAGGACGCGTCATCGCCGCGAGGGCGAAGGTAAATCCCGAAGTTAATCCCCAATTCCCCGCGCGAAGCTCACGTAGATAAAAGTACGCGCCAGCAGTGATGAGCATGGTGAAAAACACCGTCTCCATTCCGCTGACCGCCCAGAGCGCGAAGGAGCCATCTACCGCGAGCAGCAGCCCCGCGGCAAATATCCAGGGGCGCGGTGCGAGTTGCAAATCACGCATTAGACGGCAGGTCAACCAAATCGTGAGGATACCACTGAGCATTCCGAGCATGATAGCCACCGGCGCGGGGGGCAGTCCCATTTTCATAAAGGGCGCGATTAGCACCGTCCATAGGAAATTGGTGTATCCCTCGACGCGCTCTCCCGCGTTGAATACCAAGCCATGCCCTCTGATGAAATTCTGCGTGTAGCGAAAGGAGATGTACGCGTCGTCAATCGCCTCGCGTCCCAGTTCGTTATAGTAGAAAAGCTGATGCGCGATTAAGATTATCGCGGTGATGCTGAGTAATCCCCACGTCCTCCGCGTTTGTGATTTCGTACTCGTTTGCTTATTCGTATACTTGTCCATTTTTCTACTCATAAAAATCGGGGTAACGCGATTTCTCACTACCCCCTAACGTGTGCCATTATCATGGCGCGAAATCGCTCATTACCCCGTTGATGAGTGTGGATTTTACCACAGATAATACAAATATTCAATTCTACTTGTACCGTGGCGCAACGGTGATCGCGCCCTACAGCAAATTGCTCATGTCACCGTGCCAGTAGGCAAAGAAAACTCATAACGCGGCGCGGGCACAAAGTCGTCCGGAATTTCAATCATTTCGTGATACGCGTTCGGCAGTTTTAGCGTAGCGACCTGCTGCGGCGCGAGTTGTTGATAAACTATTTTTATCAATCGCAGAGGCAAATGATGTGTCATTACCCCCACCACCTGCCCCGCAAGTACGCGGCGAATATCCTCGATGGCAGCGACGACGCGTCTCTCCAACTGCGCCAGATTTTCCCCGCCGGGGGGCGCGTGGTGCCACGGCTCCCGCTCCCATCGTCGTAACTCCGCCGCGTACTTGCGTTTGATATCGGTGTAGAGTACCCCTTGCCATTCGCCCTGATTCAGCTCCATCAATCGCGCATCATAGTGAATGGGTATATCGCACCCCTCGGCGATTAGCTGCGCCATCTTCGCGCAGCGCTGCAAGGGACTAGAATAGAGCGCGTACATCTCTACGCCGCGCAGTTCATCAGCTAAGGCGCGGGCTTGTGCCCAGCCCTTTTCGTTCAGCGGAGGGTCAAGTTGACCTTGATAGCGGCCGACGACGTTCCATTCCGTCTGCCCATGGCGCATTATCAGCAGTTTTATCATTTGCTGAACCTCTCGCGGTATTCTGGTATCTCTGTCATCGGGGGACGTTCGCGCTCTTTGACCTCTTCAGTCCTCAATCTGTATCGTTTAGCTTCGCGTTGAATGATATTCATAGTGAGGTTCGTCTCCTCTAGCAATGTCAACTTGTATTGTTTCTCCAACCTACTGATTACTACCTGAATAATCGCGAAGGACATCTTCGACAACGCGGATAAGTCCTGATTGCGATGAATCCGCTTGACCAAATCCACTTGGGCGATAGCGTGCAACCCGAATTTATCGTAGAGGTCAAGGAGCAATCCGGTCTCTACCCCATAACCGGTGAAAAATGAAACTTGTTCTAGCGCGGCGCGGCGCCCACCGTATTCCCCCGACAAGGGTTGAATAATTCCCGAAAGTTCGGGATAGAACAGGTTAATGAGTGGGCGCGCGGTCAATTCAGTCACTCGCCCACCGCCGCCAGCTTGTATCCTCTGTCCCATTTGCAGCGGGCGGCGGTAGAATCCCTTGACATACTGCACCGTCGGTTCTTGCAGTAGGGGACCAATCACGCCATAGACAAAGCGCGGATGAATATTTTTGATATCTGTGTCTATCCAAACGATGATATCGCCTTGCAGCACATAAAGGCTTTTCCATAGTGCCTCACCTTTACCGCGAAATTTTCCATAGCGCGGTAAAATCTCCTGATGAATATAGACTGGAATTCCCAAATCCGCCGCGATATCTCGCGTGTTATCGCTGGAGTTCGAATCGACTAACACCATCTCATCCAGCAAGGGGATATCGTCCATCAGCGCAGCTTTGATGGTATTGATGACATTTCCTACTGTCTCTTCTTCGTTAAGCGCGGGCAAGCCGAGGCTAATCGTCAACCCCTGCGCCTCTTTCAATTCAACCAATGTCTCGATATGCTTGAATTCGCGGCGGTGAAAGGTATTCTCCGAGAACCAGCGGTCAACCACGACGGATAGCGGGCGTTCCCCCCACGAGGAAATCGTACTATCTTGCGGATAGGGAGCTTCGCGGCGGTTGATGACCATAAATGTACCCTTGAACCGTTTGGAGACCTCCGCAGTCACCGGCCCCAGCCAGTCAGCCGTATCATCGCGGCGTAGCGGCGTCCCCATAATCAAGACCTGATTAGGCACAGATTGGGCTATGATTTCGTCCGCTACCTCTCCCGTAACATCTATGGGCGCATTCAAGCCGGTCAACCCGCGCGCGAGGAATTTGAACCTGCTTTGGAAGGCATCTCTATCGCGTTCAATGCGCGTCGCATGCAGCGGACTGACCTTCGCGTGAGTTAAATCGCTCAGATCTACCGCCATGCGCAGGTTCGGCGCGGCTTGCGCTCCACCGCGCACCGGCATGAGAATATTTTCAATCTGCTGCCACGGTTTATCCACATCAAACCCATCACCCAATTGCACAACCACGAAATCGCTCGCCAGATTCGCCAAACGTTGATAAAAACCGGACGCGGTAATCATATCCCAATGTAATAAAATGGCGTTAGCCTGCTCTCGCGTCGCCTCTTCGTGAATGACGCGGGCGGTGTCGCAAGTCACGCGCACCGTGATTTTCACCGCCTTGAGCGGTAATGCGCGCTCGTGCAAATACTTGCGCAATTTCACGCGCGCTTTCTGGGCATCTGTGGCATATTCGCTTAACATCCGCTCTTCAGCGACCTGAATGATGTACAACAAAACGACGCGCCCGTTACGAGATTTCACTATCGTGCGCGCCAGGTTCAGAAAGGTCTCTAAATCGGTGGTATTCGTCAGGGGAAGTAGTACCTTATATCTTTTGGACTTCTTTCCCTCTTTGCTCATACTTTTTCTCCTTCATAGGACTTACGCAACTTCGGTGTATTTTTACCGCAAAGGACGCCCCCGTGCGGGGATAAACTACAAGCGCAGAGTTTTTAATCAGAACTTACACAAACCGCGCTGGAATTTACCGCAGAGAACACAGAGAACGCGGAGATTCACGGGAAAGATTTTTTGTATCTGTCATAC
>CAZSIG010000375.1:1936-4494 GCA_964606195.1 uncultured Anaerolineales bacterium | reverse complement strand
CCATATAATGGCGGTGCGCCACACACAGCCCCGTATCGTTGAATTTACGTTTCATAAACTCGCTCCTTATCCCACTATCTCGTCCTCTCTATTGTTAGAGCTTTCTCAAAGTACAAAACGCGCTGCCTAAGCCTCCCGCAGGTTCGGTTTTTCTAACACAATATATCGCCCTATAGTTACGATTTTTCTTAACCAAATCTATTGTGGTTAAAACCTGCGGGAGGTTGCACAGCTTTATTATAGTCTTAAAATCACCCAAGCGTCAAGTGAAATGACCGCTGATTGCTAGGGCGCAATCCCTATTGCGTCGTTATGCCCACCGCGTAACCTAGGGCTTTCTCAAAGTACCAACCGCGCTACCCAAACCTCCCGCAGGTTTGATTTCCCTGACCAAATATATGGTTCTACAAACGTAACTGCGCTGGAGCCAGGCTCTGGTGTCCCAACCTGCGGGACGCGGAGCGCAACGATTTTGAGAAAGCCCTACCGCGTGACCACGCTTTCTCATTCTTTGCCGAATTCGGCGCGAGTTGTTATAATCCTGTTTCATGCACTGTCCCAACTGTAACACTTCTAACCGCGCCGACGCGCGGTTCTGTACCAATTGCGGCTATCAATTCGCGGCGACCTGCCCGCAGTGTCACGCGCCCATGGTCGCGGGCGCGAAGTTTTGCGCGCAGTGCGGGGCGCGACTCGACGCGGGCGCTGCGTTGCCGCGCAATGCCGATGACACGATTTTGCCCGGCACGATGTTGAACGATCGCTATGAGGTGCGCAAGCTATTGGGCAAGGGCGGCTTCGGCGCGGTCTACAGGGTCAGCGATTCGCACCTGTCGGGCAAGCCGCTGGCGGTGAAGGAGATGTTCGAGACCGACGCGGAGGCGCAGTACCTGTTCAAACAGGAGGCGGAACTGCTGGCGTGGCTCGACCACTCGCGTCTGGTGCGCGTCACCGATAACTTCAGCACCCCCGCGGGCGAGAACTTCCTTGTGATGGATTTCGTTGAGGGGGATGATTTGCAACAGGTGCTGGATGAGACGCCCGATTTTCTGCCCGAAAAAAGGGTGGTCGAGTGGATGATGCGGGCGTGTGACGCGCTCGAATATATGCACAATTGGGTAGACCCGCGCACCGGACAAAAATCGCCGGTGATTCACCGCGACGTTAAGCCGAGCAACATCAAGCTCCGTCCCGACGGCGAAATCGTGGTGATCGATTTGGGTATTGCGAAGGTCAAGAGCCAGAAAACCGGCGGTAAGACGCTGCGCGCGGCGCGGGCTTATTCCCCGCCCTATTCCCCGCCGGAACAGTACGGCATCGGCACGGACGAGCGGAGCGACATCTACGCGTTGGGCGTGACGATGTACGAACTATTGACGAAACAACTGCCGCCCGAAGCCCCCTACTGCGCCTACGAGGAGATAAAACCACCGCGCCAATTCAATCCGCAAATCAGCCCCGCGGTGGCGCAGGTTATGCTCAAGGCGATGGATATAAACCCCAACCGGCGTTTCCAGTCGATGGCGGAGATGCGCGCGGTGTTGCGCGCCGCGCTCGATGGCGTCGCGCCCGTCGTGACCGCTCCTCAAGTTTCCGCGCCGCCTCCAGCGACTTCACTCAAGCCGCAGGTAATCACGCCGCGCAACGCGGCGCGATTGCGCGAGATACAAACTTTACAGGGGCATACCGCGTGGGTAACGAGTGTGGCGTTCAGCCCCGACGGCGCGGTGTTGGCTTCAGGGAGCAATGACAAAACGATTCGGTTGTGGGATTTGGCACAAAACGTACAACAGCATATCTTCTCTGAACACAAACGCGCGGTGACAAGTGTAGCATTTAGTGGTGATGGTTCGATCCTCGCGTCTGGAAGTCAAGACCGTACTGTGCGATTGTGGGATGTGTATCACCAGAAAGAGCTTAATGTGCTCGAAGGACACAAGAAAATAGTGCAAAGCGTGGCTAGTAGTCCTGACAACGCGGTTATAGCTTCGGCAGATTCGGAAGGAACAATACTTCTGAGAAAGATGGATAGTGGGAATATATTGCATACTTTGACTGAGCATGAACTAGGGGTGTGGAGCATAGCATTTAGCGCGAATGGCAAGATGTTAGCGTCTGGTAGCTATGATCGAACTGTCAGGTTGTGGAATGTATCTACGGGAAAATTACTGCGAACTTTAACCGGGCATAATAACTTTGTAATGGGGGTGGCTTGCAATCAAGATGACGCGGTTATAGCTTCTGGTGATGCAGATGGGGAGGTAAAGTTGTGGCATTGGGAAATTAACCGTGAAGTGGCTATGTTATCGGGACACGAAAAGTATGCGATGAGTGTAAATTTTAGCCCTGATGGCGCGGTATTAGTATCGGGGAGTTGTGCGCAATGGGAGAATGAACAATGTCGCGAGGGTGAAATCAAGCTGTGGGATGTTAAAACAGGGCAGCAAGTAGTGGCTTTGAAAGGGCATAAAGGTTGTGTGATGAGCGTCGCGTTCAGTCCCGATGGTAGAATGTTGGCATCGGGGAGTGGCGATGGGACGGTGAAGTTGTGGGGAGTT
>CAZSIG010000375.1:0-1836 GCA_964606195.1 uncultured Anaerolineales bacterium | reverse complement strand
GATGAACCGCGTGGGGGCGCGGTTTTGTTCCAATTGTGGTTATAATTTGGCATCCACTTGCCCGCGGTGTAATACTCCGTTGAAACCGGGGGCGAAATTCTGCGCGCACTGCGGCGCGTCGGTGTATCAGACCACTCCGCTACCTCGCGACAGCGACAAGGCGATTGTCCCCAACACGGTGCTAGAAAGTCGCTATCTGGTGCGCAAGTTATTAGGCATGGGCGGCTTCGGCGCGGTTTACTTGTCCGAAGATTTGCGTTTGGCGGGCAAAGAGTGTGCGCTCAAGGAGACCTTCGATACCGACGGCTCGGCGCAGCGACAGTTTGAGCAAGAGGCGAACCTGCTGGCGCGGCTTAATCACCCGCGCCTGGTGCGCGTCACCGATTATTTCAAAGCCGCGACGGGCGAGCTATTTTTGGTGATGGAATACGTCGCGGGGCGCGATTTGGGGCAGGTGCTGGAGCAGACGCCGGGGTTTCTGCCGGAGAAGCAGGTGGTCGATTGGATGATTCAGGTATGTGATGTGCTGGAATATATGCACAACTGGGTCGACACCCAGACCGGCAAGCCCGCGCCAGTGATTCACCGCGACATCAAGCCGGGGAACATCAAGCTGTGTCCCGATGGCAAGGTGATGCTGATAGACTTGGGCATCGCGAAAGTGAAGGAGCCGGGGAGCAAGACGACGCGCGCGGCGCGGGCTTATTCGCCTCCTTATTCGCCACTGGAACAATATGGCGAAGGTACGGATGAGCGCAGTGACATCTACGCGCTGGGGGTGACGATGTATCACCTATTGACGAAACAGGCGCCCCTTGCCGCGCCCGATTTAGTCTATAAAAAATTGACGCCGCCGCACCAGTATAATCCCGAAGTTAGCTCCGCGGTGGAAGAGGTCATCACGCGGGCGATGGCGGGTAACCCGGAGCACAGGTTTCAGACGGTAAGAGAGTTACGCGCCGCGTTGCGCGCCGCGCTTGAGAACACCGCTTCCATGCAGAAGTTACAGGTGATTACGCCGCGCAGTGCGAAGGGGCTGCATGAATTCCGCACGCTGCGCGGGCACATCGGCGCGGTGCGCGGCGTGGATTTCAGCAAGGATGGTGCGGTGTTGGCGTCCGCAGGCGAAGATGGAACGGTGAAACTGTGGGACCCGACCAATGGGCGAGAGATGGGAACACTAAAAGGACATACGCGCCGCGTCGAGAGCGTGGTGTTCAGTAGCGATGGCAAGACGCTGGCGTCGGGGAGCGGCGATAAGACGGTGCGGTTGTGGCGCTGGTACAGCGGGCGGCTGGCTCATACTTTGACTGGGCATAATGGCGCGGTGTTCAGCGTTGATTTCAGCCACGATGGGAAGATTTTGGCGTCGGGGAGCGGTGATGGGACGATACGGTTGTGGGATGCCGCCAGTGGGCAGCTAATTCGCGCCCTCACGGAGCGCGCTCATTGGGTTTTGAATATGGTTTTTCGTTCCGCGGGGGTATGGACGGTGGCGTTCAGCCCCGGCGGCGCGATTTTGGCTTCGGGCGGCACGGACAACATAGTGCGATTTTGGGATGTGGCGAGCGGACGGATAATGCACGCGTTGAATGGACACACCGGTAATGTCGCGATGGTAGCGTTCAATCCTAACGGCACGATGTTGGCTTCGGGAAGTTGGGATACCAACGTGAAGCTGTGGCGCGTCGCCAGCGGCAAGGAGCTACGTACTCTAACCTCTGGAGTAAATATAGTGAGAGGATTGGCGTTCAGCCCCGATGGCGCGATGTTGGCTTCGGGCAATGGTAAGGATATAAAGTTGTGGGGAAGCACAAGGCGGCGGCTCTGGGAGCT
>CAZSIG010000374.1:1324-4505 GCA_964606195.1 uncultured Anaerolineales bacterium | reverse complement strand
AGGTTTGATTTCCCTGACCAAATATATGGTTCTACAAACGTAACTGTGCTGGAGCAAGGCCCTGGTGTCCCAACCTGCGGGAGGTTCGGCGACTTTGAGAAAGCCCTAGCGGTAAATCTTTTTGAATCTGCGTAAGTCCTATCAGTGTCCCCTCTACAATTGACAGTTAATAACCTAACTATGGAAAATAAAAACTCTTTACCACTATCTAAGCAAATCTCCTACGCGGTCGGGCAACTTGGCTGGTCGATTCTGGTCAACATCATCGCGTTGGAACTGGTTTATTTTTACCTCCCGCCCAAAGATGCGGGGTTGCCTTATCTGATAAGCCAGGTCACGTTTTTGGGCATCCTGAATCTCATCACCATCATCGCGGCATCGGGGCGGCTGTTCGACGCGATTACCGACCCGCTTATCGCCAGCATGAGCGATCGCTCCACCAACAAGCGCGGGCGGCGTATCCCCTTTATGATGATAGGGGCATTACCCGCTGCGCTTTTTTGCGCCCTGATATTCATGCCCCCCGTCCGCGCCATCAGCGGTATCAATGTCGTGTGGCTGTTCGTGACTCAAGTTCTGTTCTACGTGGCTTTGACCGCGTATGTCACGCCGTACTTCGCGCTGTTGCCCGAAATGGGACGCACCGCGGATGAGCGGCTCAATCTCTCGACCTGGATTTCTATCACCTACGCGTTAGGCATCATCATTGCCGCGCAGACGCCCGCGGTCGCGGGGTTGTTGCAGTCTGTATTGGGCATCGCGGAGAAGATGACCGCGCTGCAATACGCCGTCGGCGCGCTGGCGTTTATCGCCATGCTGTTGATGTACGTGCCCGTTTTCACGATTGATGAGCGCAAATACTGCGAGGGCGAGCCATCTACCGTGCCCCTGCTCGCCGCGCTCAAAACCACCTTCAGCAACCCCAATTTCATCTACTACGTCGTCGCGGATTTCTCTTATTTCATGGGTTTGACCATCATCAACACCGGTTTGCTCTACTACGTCACCGTGCTGCTGTTTCAGGCGGAGGCGATGGTCGGGGGGCTGCTCGCGATTATGGTCATCATCTCATTCGTCTTCTACCCGGTGGTCAACATTCTCGCGAAGAGAGTGGGCAAGAAGATTCTGATTGTCGCCGCGTTCCTCGCGATGAGTGTCATCTTCCTGTTCATCGTCACGTTAGGTAAAATACCGCTGCCGAACGCGTTGCAGGCGTATCTGGTAGTCATCTTATACGCGGTGCCCCTCGCGTTTCTGAGCGTCTTGCCCAACGCGGTGTTGGCAGACATTGCCGAACACGATGGATTACAATCGGGACAGCGCAAAGAGGGGATGTACTTCGCGGCGCGCACGCTGATGCAGAAATTCGGACAGACTTTCGGGATATTGGTCTTCGCCGCGCTGACCTCACTCGGCAAGGATCCCGGCAACGACTTGGGCATTCGCTTGAGCGGCGCGGTCGGCTTCGCACTTTGCCTCGTTGCAGGTATCACATTTATCAGATACAACGAGCGGAAATTACTGCGCGAGATTGAGATGAAGACATAACCCCTCACCCTAACCCTCTCCCCAAAGGGGAGAGGGAACAATCTTCCCCTCTCCACATAGTGGAGAGGGGCTAGGGGTGAGGTTTCTTCACGTACAAGGAGACAACAACATGAAAATGGAGAATGGGCGGTTTGTCGTTTATGGCAACGCGATAAAGGAAGCACACTCGAAGGCTGCCATAAAATGGCAAGAGATGTTTGTCAACAAGTTCGATTATGACCCTAACGAAAAGTACACTTTAAGTTTAGAGGATAACGAATATCTGGGGCCGATTTTCGGGATAAAGAACATCGTGCGCGGTGACCACGGAGAGAAAATCGAGCGGGAGAACGCGGTCATTTGCAGCACTATCAGAATGGGGTTCGGGCACTACCGCATCGCGATGGCGGGCGCGTCGTGCGCTAAGGCGATGGGATTTACGCCCTATTGGCTAGACCTGTTAGCCATTCCGGGCATCACCACTGACGTGATTAACTGGTGCAACACCTGGTACAGCCGCTGGTCGCGCATTTCACAAAGAAGCGGTTTATTCAATAAATACGTCTGGGAGCCGGTGACGACGGGGGAACCGACGCTGCCGATTTTATCGACGATTTTGAACACCTGGATTGTGGGCTGGCCGTGGCGCTTCTTGAAAACAAATGTCAAAGACTATAAAATGAGCGAATTGTTCAAAAATTTGCACGAGGCACTCCCCTCGGATATGCCGATACTCACCGCGCACATGTGGAACTGCATGGGCGCGGTCGCGGGGGGCATGACGAACGTGGTGGATATGATGTTCGATAACTGGCCGATGGCGTTCCAGTTGACCGAGGGCGCGAAGCACGGTGTGCAATCGCCATCCGGCTATTACGGTTTCAGGGTGATGCGCGGTTTCGATGAGACGGGCAAGGTGATGAATCCCGTGCCGCCCGACGCGCTGTACTACGTCGGGCACCACGTTGACCACGAGCTGGTGAAGAATATCGAGGCGGACTGCGCCGCGCGGCTCAGGCGAATGAACAATGATGAACCGCGTCGTTTCCTCATCACGATGGGAGGCGCGGGGGCGCAGCGCGAACTGTTCAAGGCGGTAATCGAGCATTGTATTCCGCTGATTAAGGCGGAGAAGGTCGCGCTCTTCGTCAATCTGGGCGACCACAAGGAGAATTGGGATTGGCTGGAGAGTGAGTTGACCGCGCATAAAGAACTTATGCAAACGCATTTTGAGTGGAATGATACGCGCGCGTTCGCAGATAAGATTCGCACGCAGCCTGTGCATGGCTTACACATATTCCTGCACGATAATATCTTTCACGCGGTCTACGCCACGAATTATCTGATGCGCGTCGTAGACGTGATGATTACCAAGCCGAGCGAACTCGCGTTCTACCCGATACCGAAAATCTTCAATGAGCGCGTCGGCGGACACGAGATGTGGGGCGCAATCAGAGGCGCGGAGTTGGGCGACGGTACGGTCGAAGTCCGTACTATTCCCCAAACGCTGCAAGCGATAGACCTCCTCACTCACGAACGTGACCTGTTACAGATGTATTGCGACTGCATCGTGAAAAATAAGAGCATCGGCGTCTATGATGGGGGGTACAAGTGCGTGGAGTTGGCGACGGGGAAGAAGTTTGAACGGGAGGCG
>CAZSIG010000374.1:0-1224 GCA_964606195.1 uncultured Anaerolineales bacterium | reverse complement strand
TCACTGTGTCCGCGCCGCGATGCGCGGAGAGGGATAGAACGGTGTATCACTTCCCCTCAGTGCCGTTTAACTCCGACATAGAAATCAGATTAGGATTGGTGAGCCAGCGCGCGGTGAATAAGATTGTACACGATGAGCAACTCGATGTTATTCACACGCACACCGAGTTCACCGTTGGCTGGGCGGGGAAGCGCGCGGCGCGCAAGATGGGACTGCCGCTCATGCACACCGCGCATACGATGTACGAGGATTATCGGCATTATCTGTTTCTAGGAGAATTCTTACCCGCGCGAGTGATACGCGAATACTTGCGCTTTTTTTTACGCGGTTATGATGTGTTGGTTTGTCCTTCGCAAAAGGCGCGAGATTATTTTCGGTCGTTCATGCCGCGGGCAAAGCAAGCTGTGCACTCCGGGTTTTGTTCTAATAGAATTGTGGTTATCGGGAATGGGGTATGCCGCGCGCGTTTTAATTCCGGTTTGTTCACGCGCGAAGAGATAGAAGACGCGCGAAGGGATCGGGGGATTGAGCCGTCAGACAAAGTTATCATTTATGTAGGGAGAATGGCGCAGGAAAAGCGCGCGGTCGAACTCTTGGACGCGCTGAAGCCTCTCTTGCAAAAATATCTGCACTACAAGGCGCTGTTCGTCGGACGCGGATCCTCGCTCGAACGAATGCGCAGCGCGGTGGAGAGAGCGGGATTACATCGGCAGGTCATCTTTACCGGCTATGTCGATTGGGAAGAAATACCCAAACTGTATGCGCTTGCTGATGTCTTCGTCACCGCGTCGCTGAGCGAAAATCACCCGATGACGTTGATAGAGGCGGCTATGTGTGGTCTGCCCATCGTAGCGCGGCGCGATGATAGTTATGTTGATTTGGTCAGGGATGGACACAGTGGTTATCTGGTAGACGCGGATTCGCAGCTAGCCATGAAGTTAAAAGAACTTCTGCGTGACGAGGCGAAACTGTGCACATTTTCCCAGAACGCACTGCTTACGGCGGATAAGTTCGATATAGAAACGCATGTAGCAAAGATGGAGAGGTTGTATAACTGGGCAAGAAATAGGACGCGGATTTTCGCGGATTAACGCAGATAAAAGGCAGTAATGGCGGTATGGGGATACCGCCCTGGAGTCGCGCGTCCTAGAGGGCGCAATCCCCATTGTGCCTATTTTCGGAGTAGTTTCCATGAGATTGCCGCATCACCAATGGACGAAAATC
>CAZSIG010000373.1:0-4523 GCA_964606195.1 uncultured Anaerolineales bacterium | reverse complement strand
CACTCCAAAGTCGGCTCGGACAAACTGACGAAGCCGGTCTCCATCAAGCGCGACTACAAGCTGCTGCTCACCACCGACAAACCGCTCTACCAGCCCGGTCAGCTTATCCACATTCGCGCCCTGGCGCTGAGCGTCGGCGATATGCGCCCCGCGACGGGCGAGGTGGAGTTCATCATCGCGGATGGCGAGGGGAACAAGGTGCATCGCAGCACCGCGTCGCTATCAGAGTGGGGCATCACCAGCCTCGATTTTCAACTTGCCTCAGAGGTCAATCAGGGGGCGTATAAGATAACCGCGCAAATCCCCCCCTCATTCTCCCCCCCAGCGGGGGGGAGTACGGGGGATTCATCGTCCCCCCCTGTGGGGGGGACTACAGGGGGAGCGGTCACGGCGGAGAAGACTATCGAGGTCAAGTATTATGTCCTGCCCAAATTCAAAATCGCGGTGGAGACGGAAAAGCCGTATTACCTGCCCGGCGAGACGGTGCGCGGCACGCTGCGCGCCGATTACTTCTTCGGCAAGCCGGTCGCGGAGAGCAAGGTCAGAATTCGTGGCTACATCTACGCGGTGACGCGCCAGGAGGTCACGATTATTCAAGGCGAGACCGACGAAGATGGCGTCTACGAGTTCGAGTTTGAACTGCCGAAATACTTCGTCAGCGGCGCGCCGGAGATGGATCAGGCGACCTTCGGCATGGAAATCGTCGTCATCGATCAGGCGGAGCACGCGGAGACGAAGGCACACAGCGTGCCGGTCGCGGAGCAGCCGCTGTTAATCGACGCGGTGGCGGAGAGCGGCGACCTGAAGCCCGGCGTCGAGAACATTATCTACATTATGACCAGCTACCCCGACGGCTCGCCCGCGCCGACAGATTTGACCATCACCGCGCTCGAAACGGATACGGAAATCAGCACAGGCGAATACGGCTTGGCGGAATACCGCGTTACCCCACCCTCGACGAGCATCAACGAAATGGTGATGCTCGTCGAGGCGCGAGATGAACGGGGCAATCGCGCCAAGAAGGAGTTCATTTTCAGCACCGCGCGTACTAATGAGTATATCTTGTTGCGCCCGGAGCGCGCCGCGTATCGCGTCGGCGATACGATGCGCGTCGACGCCTTCACCTCTGCGCCGGGCGGCGCGGTCTTCCTCGACATCACGCGGGCGGGACAGACGCTCTCGACGCGGTCGCTGGAGGTGGAGCGGGGACAGGCTACCGCGATGATTGACCTTGATGAGACGATGTTCGGGACGCTGGAATTGCACGCGTACAAGGTGATGCAGAGTGCGGAGATCATCGCCGACACGCGCCTCGTCGTCGTCGACCGCGCGGAGGGGATTGACATCGCCATCACGCCCGACCTGGACACATACTTGCCCGGCGAGAACGCGGCGGTCGAGTTCACCACGACGCGCGACGGCGCGCCGATTCCCGCCGCGTTGGGAGTGAGTGTGGTGGACGAGGCGGTCTTCGCGCTGCACGAGGCGGAAGCTGGTTTCGCGAAGTTGTACTTTTTGTTACAAGCGGAGTTGCTGGAGCCGAAATACCAAATCAAATGGTTCTCGCCTCTCTCGCTGTACGAACCGCGCCCGCTGGTCGCGGAGGCGGACGCAGCCACGGACACTGCAGCGCGGGCGGCGCTGGCGAAGGTGCCGGGCGGCGCGGTGCGCCCCTTGAGGTTGGATGATTGGGAAAAACAGAACGCGATTGACCGTGAGAAAGAGGCGATTTACGCGCGTGCTGCGACAGCATTGACGGGCTTGGTCGGGCTGCTCTGCGCGGTCGGCTTGCTCATCAGCATCGGCGCGCTCATAGCCAAGCGCATCTTCTGGAAAACGCTGTTGTTCAGTTTCCTCAGTTCGATAGTTATCGCGGTCTTTCTCGGCTGCTTGTTTGGGGGCGCGTTCTACATCATAGAGGAATTTTTATACGGCGATGTGGCGGATTTCACGATATTGGGAATTATGCTCATGGTAACAGGGGCGATAATTTTGGCGCTGTTGGGTGGCGGTATTCTGGCAGCAGTACGCCGCGACGCGCCGATGCAGGTGATGCTCTTGATACTGTTGGCGGTGTTGGTTTTGATGATCCCTCTCGGCTTCACCAGTTTCAGAGGGGCAGCCTACGATTCCCCCACGATGTTGATTATCAGTATCATGCTCGTCGATGGCTTGCTGATAGGATTTTACCTGCGCGGTATCGGCTACATTAGCGAGAAGCGGTTCGGCGCGGCGACTTTCAGCATCGTGCCCGGCGCGGTATCGGTGCTTATAACTCCGCTGTTTTTCTTGGGAGTGGTCATCGGGATAACGGGAGTCGTGCCGGGTGCCCGCGCCCCGCAAGATATAATGTTGGTGGAAGAGGAGGGCTTAATGCAGAACGCGGTGGAGAGAGAGAAAGCGGCAGTTGGTGCGATGGCCACGCCTGCCCCGGGAGTCGATAGAGGTGGCGGTGGTTTGGGTGGACCGCCCGAAGAGGAGCAAGAAGCGCCGCGCCTGCGCGAGTATTTCCCCGAAACGCTCTACTGGAACCCGCAGGCGATTACCGGCGAGGATGGCAAGGCGACACTCGAAATCCCGATGGCGGATTCCATCACGACCTGGCGGATGAGCGTGCTGGCATCCGCGCAGCGGGGCGAGATGGGGAGCGCGGACGCGGGGCTGCGCGTCTTTCAGGATTTCTTCATCGACCTCGACCTGCCGGTTTATCTGACGCAGAACGACGAGGTGTCGATTCCGGTCGCGGTGTTCAACTATCTGCCTGACGCGCAAGATGTGCGATTAGTCGTCGAGGAATTCGACTGGTTCGAGTTGCAAGACGACGCGGAGAAGACGCTGACCATCACCGCGAACGATGTGGAGGTAGTCTACTTTCGCATTCGCGCCGCGCAGCATGGCGTGAACCGCTTTCAGGTGACGGCGTGGGGTTCGCAGATGAGCGACGCGATCGCGAAGGATGTGCGCGTCATGCCCGACGGCAAGCGGTATCGCGAGACCACGAGCGATAACCTGCAAGAATCGGTCGAGAAGACGGTTGTCATTCCCGAAACCGCCATCGCGGGGACGCCGCGCATTTGGGTGAAGGTCTATCCGGGCATCGTGAGTCAGATCGTGGACGGGCTGGATGGGCTGTTCCGTATGCCCTTTGGGTGATTTGAGCAAAGTACATCGGTGGTGTACCCAAACGTGTTGGTGTTGGATTACATGAAAAGTACCGACCAAATCGCGCCCGAAGTGCAGATGCAGGCGGAGGAATATATCGCGCAGGGGTATCAGCGGTTGTTGACGTTCGAGGTGGCGGGCGGCGGGTTCTCGCTCTTCGGCGACGCGCCCGCGCAGGTGATGCTGACCGCGTATGGGCTGATGGAGTTCAGCGATATGGCGAAGGTGCATTACATAGACCCCGCGCTGATTGAGCGCACCGCGCAGTGGCTGATGAGCAAGCAGAACGAGGACGGCAGTTGGGCGCCGGAGGGTTTGACGATTGAGAGCGGTTGGGAGCGCGCTATGGGCAGCAATCTGCCGGCGACCGCGTATGTGGTCTGGGCACTGGTTGAGGCGGGGTACGAAGATACCGCCGCGGTGGCGGATGGATTGGTTTACTTACGAGAGCATACGGAGGTGCGCGGCTCTTCCGAAAGTGCCACGCACCCTGACCCATACATGCTCTCATTAGTGGCGAACGCGCTCGCAGCGGGCGACCCCGATGGAAGCTTCACCATAAAAGTGCTCGATCAATTGAATGACATGAAGGTCGTAGATGGTGACAGAATCTATTGGGAGAGCGAGGTTTCCACTTTCATGGGCGGGACGGGTGATGTCGGGAGCATCGAGACAACCGCGATGGCGGCGTACGCGATGATGATCGCGGAGGTGCATCCGGACACGGTGAACGGCGCGCTGAATTACCTCGTGGCGCAGAAGGACAGCTTTGGGACGTGGCAGACGACGCAGGCGACGATCCTCTCG
Organism: uncultured Anaerolineales bacterium; assembly: GCA_964606195.1. Lineage (GTDB taxonomy): Bacteria > Chloroflexota > Anaerolineae > CAZSIG01 > CAZSIG01 > CAZSIG01. Next base: position 554 of record CAZSIG010000373.1, on the reverse strand, counting down.
CTCAAGGCGTTCCTGCTCTCCGCGACGCAGGGGGCGCGCGGCGGCGAAGAGGCGACGGTGCGCATCTCGCTCAACGGCGAGGAGGCGGATGCCCTGACGATTAACGCGGCGAACGCGGACGTCGTCCATCTGGTGAGTTTTACCGATAAGGCAATGCGCGGGGAGAACCGCCTCGAAATCGCGGTCGAGGGGGAGCGCGCGCTGATGTATCAGGTGGTCGCGGAGCATTATCTGCCGTGGGATCTGGTGCCGGTCGAGGATGACGAGGTCGCGGCGATGAGCGTGGAGGTCGCGTATGACAAGACGGAACTGCAAGTGAACGACACGGTCGAGGCGACTGCGTGGGTGAAGCTGAATCGCGAGGGGGTGGCGCGCATGGCGATCGTCGATTTGGGCGTGCCGCCCGGTTTCGCGGTGGTGACGGATGATTTGGAAGAGCTGGTGCGCATCGGCGCAATCTCGCGGTACGAGGTCGGCGGGCGGCAGGTGATCATCTATCTGGAGAACTTCAGTTCAGAGGATGACCTGGAGTTCGCATACCGCCTGCGGGCGAA
>CAZSIG010000372.1:0-4530 GCA_964606195.1 uncultured Anaerolineales bacterium | reverse complement strand
TCTGCGCTCGTAGTTTATCCCCGCACGGGGGCGTGCTCGGCGGTAAAAATACCCCTCAACACGCGAAACAGCCTGTCACCAAGAACGTGACAGGCTGTTCTTATCTCATTCCTAGGCCACTCAACGCAGCCGCACGGCTACATCGAATACTTCCTCGAAAAAACGTCCTTTTTTCTGTCCTGCCCAGCGCTCCGTATCGTTTCCATAACTGGGATACACTGTGAATATCAAGCTATCACTGAGCATCTCACAGTCCAATGCCCGCACCGCGTTAGTATGAGTGCGATCTAGCCCATCAGCGAAGCGTAGTACCGCGCCGAGCATTCGCACAGCCTCGCGGTCCTCTTCGTTAAGCTTGGCAAATCCTTTATGTTTCATCTTGGGTCTTGCACTACGATGATACCGCGCGATGTTAGCGACTATCAATTTCTCGCGCGGGGATAGGCTAGGTATATCGGCATCTCTGATCATCTTGTACGCGTGTTTGTGATGTTTGTCATAATCGTACCAATACCCAATGTCGTGCAAAATTGCCGCGTACAAAAGTAAATCGCGGTGATCATCGGAAAGCTGATGTAAATCACGCGTTAAATCGAAGATGCGTAGAGCCAACCGCGCATCTTGCCATGAATGTTCTTCCTCGTATTCGTATCTTTCAGCCAACGCAATGACATCTTCAAGCGCCGCCGGATTGGCAACATCCCGCAGATTGATCTCCTCTAACCCCAAAATACGCCTCCTGGATCCTCTCTGATTTCTTCGATGACCGCGTCCAAATTCTCACATGTACCATACAATTGCCATGAGCCTTCCGCGGACATCCAATATACTTGCCACGCGTTCTCTGCCGCGTTATATACCATCTTCGCCACCTCCACGCGTCCCTCCGGTGTACTTTCTATTAGCAAAAAATCATTGGTGTCTGTTTGCTCCACCAGATTTTTTACTGGCGCGCTGGGTGGCAATTCAAAAGCCTCTTCTAAAACTTGTTTCGCCTCTTTCAAATCCATTTAGCGCCCTCCTCTCTACTCAACCCATTAGTTTTGTAAGGGAGGCTTTTATGTGACTTCTTGCACTTCCTCCGCTTGTTTAGGTTCTGATAAATACAATACGCGCGAGGTCAACATGCGAGTCATCTCGTTTCTAGTATCATCCAGCGCGGTTTCCAACTTGCTCAGGCGCGAGCCTTCCGTCAATTCGTACAGCTTGGCTTTCAGTTGTACATTTTCCTTCTCTGCTTTATCTCGGCGATTGTCGCGCATCGCCCATGCTATACGGAATAACAACCATTGCACAAAAACGATCGCCATAACCGCGATGAGAATGGTCATCTCCAAGTACAATTTGAAGCTTCCCATAACATTGAAAGACCGCGTTATAAAACCCGGCAGCATCACCGTAGTCGGATCGCTCAAGAAGTAAGAGCGATTAATCCCCAGAAACACAGCTATCACTATTATCACTAACAAGAACACAATGTCGTTAATCCATCGAATCACCCGCATTTTTTAGCCTCCTTATTGTGAACTAATAAACATAAACTTTGTAAATCGTGTCATAATTATAACAGGGAGTGCCGCGCGTGTCAATTTTATCCCTGAAAAACGCGTCTAAAATCACAAGGACGGGTCTAACGAATTAAATGAATTCGCGCCCGTCCTCGATTTAACCTTCACTCACTGCTGTACAATTCTTGATTCTGCAAATGTTCATCGTATGTCTTCGAGAACACATGCGAACCATCCCATTTCGCGTGGAAGAACAGATACTCCGTCTCCGCGGAATATACCGTTGCCTCTAGCGCGGCGATTCCCGGATTGCAAATCGGCCCCGGCGGCAGTCCCGGGTTCAGATAAGTGTTGTAGGTCGATATGGTCTTCGTCAACTCTTCCATACTTATCGGCGTCTTCCACCACTGTTGAGCTTCCACCTGATAGCCCAGCGCGTATTGCACCGTCGGCGTTGCCTGTAGATACATCCCCTCTGTGATACGGTTCCAATAGACCCCCGCGATCAACGCGCGCTCGTCGGCTAACTGTGCCTCGCGTTCCACGATAGATGCCATCGTGACCACTTGAAAGATAGTGTGCCCATCCGCCGCTGCCGCCTGGCGCATCTCCGGCGTAAATCGCTCACCAAATGTGTCCAGCATCAAGCCGATGAACTGCGCCGCGGTATAATCTCGCGGTACGTGATAGGTCTCCGGCATTAAGTACCCCTCCAACGAGGCAACAGGGCGATCCATCAGAAAATCTCGCGACTTTTCCTCTTCCAATGCCCAACTTCCATCCTTCACCAAGCGCATTACTTCGTCGGCTGTGCCGAACCCCTCTTGAGCAAACAGCGCGGCAACCTGCTCCACGCGCCACCCTTCGGGTATGGTGATTACAATCGTCTCGCTCTTCGCGTGTTGCAGCGTTTCCAAAACCTCTTCCATCGTCATATTGGGACGCAGCACGTATTCGCCCACTTCCAGTTGGGTGTCAACATCGCGATAGCCAGCCAAACGGCGAAATAGCCCCGCGTTGCCGATGATGCCATTCTCTTCCAATCGCGCCGCGATCGTCACGACCGACTCGCCCGAATTGATGCGGAAATCTACAGGCGTATCATCATCGCGGTATGGCTGTTCAATCCCCTCTTTATGAAAGCCCAGATAAACTCCCCACAAACTTCGCTCCAAAGCTTCAGGTGAGGAGAAGTCCACCTCTGGGATGCTGATCCCCAGTTGCGCGCCTTCGTCGGGAGTGGCGAACAACCAAACTCCGCTGAACAGAATAACCCCTATCGCGATTATGCCTGCCCCAAAAAGTACTATGCGGGCTAGAGCTTTTAATAGATCAATAATCATCTTTAGTCGATATAAAGGACTGAAAACTATCCCTTGACCACTCCCAACGGCACGGTTTTAATCACTTTTCGAGCAATACCCGCGTTGTGAACTACATTCACTACGTTGTTCACCTCTTTGTAAGCTATTGGGGCTTCCTCCGCTAGGCCGCTCATGCTTCTGGCGCGAATGATAATCCCGCGTTCTGCTAACTCGCGCTTCAACTCTTTGCCGTAAACCTTACGCTTCGCCGCTCTACGGCTCATAACGCGCCCCGCTCCGTGGCAACTTGTACCAAATGTGCTATCCATCGCCTCTTGCGTTCCCACCAAAACGTAGGACGCCGTCCCCATATCTCCGGGCACCAGTACTGGCTGTCCGATCTCGCGGTAATCCTGTGGAACTTCGGGACGACCGGGGGCGAAGGCGCGCGTCGCGCCCTTACGGTGAACGACCAATTCGACCTGCTTGCCGTCAACTTCGTGTTCTTCCACTTTCGCGATGTTGTGTGTGACATCATAAACTAGCTGTAGTTCCCAATCCTTCACCTTCCCTGCCAGTGCCTTTTCCATCGCGTTGCGGACTCGCCAAGTCATCAATTGGCGATTTGACCAAGCGTAATTCGCCGCGCAAGCCATCGCGCCGAAGTAATCGCGCCCCTCAGGAGAATCGTAAGGTGCACATACTAACTCGCGATCTGGCAGTTTGATCTTATACTTAGAGACTGCCCTCTGGAGGCCTTTTACATAATCGGTACACACTTGGTGCCCCAAACCGCGCGATCCCGAATGAATCCATACGACCAGTTGACCGAGAAAAAAGCCTAACTTCCGAGCCGCGTCTTCATCGTAGACCTCCTCCACGCGGCCAACTTCGATGAAGTGGTTACCTGAACCGAGCGTACCCAATTGATCTTGCCCACGGCTTTTGGCGCGCGAGCTAACCGCGCCGGCGTTCGCGCCTGGCATAGAGCCTTGCTCTTCGGTGTGCATCATGTCATCCTTCGTCGCGTAACCATGACTCACCGTCCAGCGCACGCCCTGTTCCAATACTTTGTCCATATCGCGACTATTGAGTTTGACATCGCCACTGCGCCCTACACCGGTCGGGACTTCGCGAAATATCGCATCCATTATATTCTTCATCAATGGCATCACTTCTTCTGCCGCCAGAGGTGAACGCAATACACGCACACCGCAGTTGATATCGTAGCCGACCGCGCCGGGCGAAATCACGCCATCACTGGTGCGCATGGCAGAGACGCCACCGATTGGCGGGCCATAACCTTGATGAATATCCGGCATCGCCAGCGTGTGTTTCACCACGCCGGGCAACGCGGTAGTATTTACGAGTTGTCCAATAGACTTGTCACGCAGCGCGAGTTTCAGCAGATCCTCATCGGCGTAGATACGCGCTGGCACGTTCATATCATCACGATAGGAACGCGGAATCTCGTACAAGAATTCACCAATTTTGTTCAAATCATTCTTATTAAAAGACATTACTTAGCAAACCTCCCCTTAATGCTATCTAAAATTATCCAAAAACTCCGACTATCCAATGGTTGCGCACTATGCGCGGGGCGAACATATAGCTCACACAAGGCGAACATATAGTTCACACAAGGCGAACACATAGTTCACATAAGGCGAACACATAGTTCACATAAGGCGAACACATAGGTTCGCCCCTACTCTCCA
>CAZSIG010000371.1:0-4545 GCA_964606195.1 uncultured Anaerolineales bacterium | reverse complement strand
GGATTTGCGCCCTTTATCCGCGTGAATCCGCGAAAATCCGCGTCCTATTTCTTGCACAGCTTATTGGGGAACAACTCTATTGGGGCGCGGGGAACAGGTGCGTCGCACCTATTTTGACTTTTAACATTTGCTAATCTATAATACTATATCTCGCGTATATGCGCGGCGCGGCTGAAACCAACTTTGTGTTTCTTCGTGCCCTTTGTGGTTAAAAAATTATTTCTAACATTGTCTAGTAAAATTATATCAATGGAGATAAAAAATGGCAGAACATGTATATATTCAGAATATCGGTAAACACGATGGTCAGGAAGTGACCATCAAAGGTTGGCTATACAACAAGCGCGACAAGGGGAAACTGCAATTCCTAATTGTGCGCGATGGCACAGGGGTCATTCAAGCTGTCGCGTTCAAGAAAGATCTGTCGCTAGAGGTTTTCGAGCGCGCGGAGCAGGTCACGCAGGAGTCATCTATCATCGTCACGGGCAAGATCAGGAAGGACGACCGCGCCCCCGGTGGCTACGAGTTGGGCATCACAGACATGGAGATAGTCCAATTAGTCGATGAATATCCCATCGCGCTCAAAGAGCATGGCGTGGAATTTCTGATGAAACACCGTCACCTGTGGCTCCGCTCGTCACAGCAGCACGCCATACTACGCGTGCGGGCGCGCGTCATTCGCGCCATTCGCGAGTGGTTGGATAGCCACGATTTTCTCAATGTCGATACCCCGATACTCACCCCCGCGTCGTGCGAGGGGACGAGCACGCTTTTCGAGACAGATTATTTCGGCGAGAAGGCGTTTCTCGCGCAGAGTGGGCAGCTTTACAACGAAGCCAACATCATGGCTTTCGGGCGCGTCTACTGCTTCGGCCCCACCTTTCGCGCCGAGAAATCGAAGACGCGGCGGCATCTGACCGAATTCTGGATGGTCGAGCCGGAGATGGCGTACGCGGATTTGGATGACAATATGCGGATTCAGGAGGAGTTTGTGAGCTACATCGTGCAAACCGTACTGCGCGATTGTAAGGCGGAGTTGGAGACACTGGAACGAGATACAACTAATCTGGAGAAGATTGTGCCACCGTTCCCGCGCCTGCAATATAACGACGCGGTGAAAATGCTGAACGAAAATGGCGTAGCAATCGAGTGGGGCGAGGATTTCGGCGCGCCGCACGAGACCGCCATCGGCGACAGTTACGACAAGCCGGTTTTCATTCACCGCTTCCCCACGCAGTGCAAGGCGTTTTACATGGAGGAAGACCCCGATGACGCGCGGCTGTCGCTCTCAGTAGATTTGATCGCCAAGGGCGCGGGCGAGATCATCGGCGGCGGACAGCGCACTACGAGCCTGGAACTCCTGGAACGCCGCATAGTGGAGCACGAATTAAACCGCGACGATTACGAGTGGTATCTGGATTTACGCCGCTACGGTACGGTGCCCCATTCCGGGTTCGGTTTGGGCGTCGAGCGCACAGTGTCGTGGATCACCGACCGCCCACACGTGCGCGAGATGATCGCCTTCCCGCGCATGTTGGAGCGGATTTATCCGTAGTTGGTAAACGCTCATTACGCTTTGTTACAAATAAAACGGGGTACGGATGCATTTAACACACATCCGTACCCCGTTTTTTGCCGAAGGGATATAAAAAGGTGCGACGCACTTTAACCACGGCTACTTATTAGCTCCCCGCGAGCTTACAGCTCGCGGGGAGCTAGGCAAACTTTCAGGGTGCGTCGCACCTTAACCGCGTACCATAGGGCGCAATCCCCGTTGCGCCAGTTTATTTTGTCGCTAGTCATCGCGCGACCATTGCAGGCGCCCTTCCGGCCAGTTCAGATAGTCCCCCTTCAAATCGGTAATTTTCGTCACCGCGCTGCCGTCAGTGCGCATCACGTAGATCGCCCAGACGCCGTCGCGGTTTGAGGCGAAAGCGATCGCATCTCCGTAGGGCGACCACGCGGGCAACCCATCGTGCGCGGGGTGTTCGGTCAGGCGCTGCACCGCGCCCCCGGACACGGGCGCTTTGTAGATTTCCCAATTGCCATCGCGCAGGCTCATAAACGCGATCCATTGTCCATCGGGGGAGGCGGATGGCTGCATGTCGTTGGTGTTATCGGTAATCAACCGCCCGCCGCTGCCATCTTCGTTGACCGCGACCAAGCCGCATTTGCCCGGGTCTTTGACTAGACAGCCGGAGTAGATAATCGGACCGGGAATCCAGACCGGCATACGGCTGCTGACGTTCGCGAGGATACGAGTTTGGTTTTGCCCGTCCGCGGTCATGGTGAAAAGCTCCCACTGTTTTCGGACATCGCGTTTAGAGGCGAAAACAATCATCGTCGCGTAGGGTGCCCAAGAGGGCATGGTGTCTTCGGTGTATTCTGTCAAGGGAGTGTCGAATGAACCATCTCTATCGATGCGGAAGATTCTCAACCTGTTCGACGCGAGTCCTTTGTACAATATTTGGCGACCATCAGGGCGCAGCGCGGGCCACCCCGCGCCCTCTACCAGTATATTCATGCCGGTGCCATTGGCGTTCATGAGCCATACATCGGCGTAAGGATAGCCCGGACGCGTTACATCGAACGCCATCGAACCTTGCAGCGCGGCGACGTTTATTGCCCCACTGGGCGCGCTCGGCGCGCTGGTCGCTTCGGCAGGAGCCGCGGTGGTTGGTTGGGTACTGGCTACGGGTAATTCATACTCTTCCGCGCTCAGTGTGTCCACGTAAATTGCGCCCTTGCCCGTATAGCTGTCGGGAATATCGTCTAAAACCAGCGCGGAGAAGGCGATCGGATAATCTACGATGCCGTTATTCGGTCCCGAAATGTGCGCCCACGGCCATTCCTGACCGGCTTCTATCAGTGCCAACATTTCTTTCCAACCTTGATGGTCTACCGCGCCGAAGGTGGTTTGCCACACCTGCCCCGCGCCATCTTTAATCCACGCGTTCAACAGATGTCCGCTGCCATCTCCGTATACCCACAGCTTCAACAAATTCGGTTTTCCTGATATTTCCCGCGTTTGCATAAAGACCACGTAATCATTTCCCGCCGAGCCGAAATCGTAATCCAACTTGCCGGAATAGCTTCCAGCGTGCGTTTGCGCGCTCGATTGCGTAAACGTGCCATTAGGCTCGTCCCCGCGTCTCCAGGCGCCCATCTGCTCGAAGTCTAATACTACGCTGGGCTCGTCCGGCGGCGGTGGCGCGGTCGGCGGTGGTGTAGGTGGTGCTGCGGATTTAGTTGTCGGTTCTGGAGTCTTCGTTGGCTCAGGGGTATCCGTTGGCAAAGATGTATTAGTGGGAATCGGGGTATCTGTAGCCGGTAGCGGCGTCGCGGTGATGATGATCACGCGTTCCGTCGGCGTAGGCGGTGCCGACGTCGCGGTGATGATCACTATTCGCTCTGTAGCGGTGGGGCGTATCGGTGTCTCAGTGGAGGGAACCGGCGTTTCAGACGGTTGGAGAGGGGTATTTGTCGTGGTGGGAGGAATTTTCGTATCAGTTGGTTCTTTGGTCACGGGGGCGACTGCTATCGTGGTCGGAGTTACTTCAGCCTCTCCCCCATCGCGTCCGAGGAACCAATATCCCAATCCCCCAATCAAAGCTACTGCCAATAGGGCGATTAATGCCACGACCGCTTTATTCATTCCTTTTGCTGGTGCAGTTTGCGGTTTCTTCGGAGTTTTCTCGCGCGGTTCGACGAGCCGCGTCGCGGCGGTGTCTGCTTTGGCTGCCACCGATTCCCCGCGCAGGGCACGCGCGAATTCCCCCGCGCTGTGGTATCGCGCGTCGGGGTCTTTTGCCAGCGTCTTCATCACGATTCGCTCTAACTCAGGCGGTACACGCATGTTGACCTGGCGTAACGGCGGCGGTGGTTCGTTGATGTGCTTATACAGAGTCGCGAGGGGGGTATTGGCTTGAAACGGCACGATGCCCGCCAACATCTCGTATACCACGATGCCCAAAGAGTAAATATCACTGCGCGCGTCCACTTCCTGCCCTTGACACTGCTCCGGTGACATATACTCCGGCGTGCCAATGCTCGTGCCGGTGCGCGTCAATCGTGTCTCGCCCACCGCGTGGGCGATGCCGAAGTCCGCCAGCAGCGCGTTGCCCTCTTCCGTCAGTAATACGTTGGATGGTTTCAGGTCGCGGTGGATTATCCCTCGATTGTGTGCGTGGTTGAGGGCGTCGGCGACCTGCGCGCCTAGTCGCGTCGCGGTCTTGATGTCCAGCGTCCCCTGCTCCATCTTCTCTTTCAGCGTTCCGGTGGGCACGTAGTCCATGATGATGTAGTGAAATTCATCGGTGCTCCCCGCGTCGTAGATGTGCAGAATGTTGGAATGGCTCAATTTCCCCGCCGACAACGCCTCGCGGCGAAAGCGCTCCACTAGTTCTTGGTTCTTTGAGCTTTCTATCGGTAGTACCTTTATCGCTACGTAGCGGCTCAGTGATTTCTGGAAAGCCTTATAGACCGTAGCCATACCACCGCGCCCGATCTCTTCTATTATCTCATAATGTCCAATGCGTCGTCCAA
>CAZSIG010000370.1:0-4550 GCA_964606195.1 uncultured Anaerolineales bacterium | reverse complement strand
ATGATTTTGTATGAGCAATTTGCCGCGATGCCTTTTGTTTCTATAGTGAGTATGAGATATAATTACAGCATGATATAGAACGCGGATAACGCGAATTTCCCCGATTTTCGCTGATTGGGGCTGATTCATTTGGATTTGATAACCGCGTGGGCATGTTCAGGGGCAATGGTTGACTACGGTTGACCGCGGATAGACTTCCGAAGTTTTCCGAAACCTCGGAAGTCTGGGAGAATCTAATTCAACTGAATCAGTTCCCCCGCGTTCTATTCTTCAAAAGCGTCAGGTAGTTAGACCACGCTTTATATTTTGATAATTTTCAGTTCATAGGAGGTAATGTATGAGTTTTGATTTTTCCAATTTACCGATTGATTCCCTAGAGAAACACGACGCGTTTATGAAATCCGAGAGAAAACATGTATTGATGATAACTAATCACGGTATTCATCAGTGGCAAATTATTCCCGGACTGCCGGATACCGGCGGGCAGAATGTGTTTGTCAATAAATTCACCGCGGAGATGGTCAGATTGGGGTTCAAAGTCACGATAGCGAACCGTGGCGGTTATCCCCACCCGCGCACTAACGAGCGGCGCTGTGGGCTGCGGTACAAAGATGAGCATCAGCGAATCGTATATCTGGAGGATGATAAGAGCGAATTCATCCGAAAAGAGGATATGGTGGAGCAGGTGGAGCAGTTAGCCGCGTGGTTAGGGGCGTTTATGGAGGCTGAGGGGACGAAAGTAGATTTAATCATCTCTCATTATTGGGACGGCGCGCAAATCGGCGTACTGTACAATCGCGCCTTATCGGAGCGCGTCAAGCACTACTGGGTTCCGCACTCCATCGGCAGCATTAAAAAGCGCAATGTCTCGCCAGACCAATGGGAGGAACTGCGAATTGACGAGCGCATCGAAATCGAGCATGATTTTATGAGTGAGTTGGATGGCGTCGCGGCGACTTCGGCGGCTATAAGGGAGGCGGCGCTCAACGACTACGACTACTCCGGGCGGATTTTGTATCTGCCCCCCTGCGTCGATACCGAACTGTATCACCCGCGTGATATAGCGAAAGATGACGCGGTGTGGGATTTCCTCAGCGAACATTCTGGACTAACACCAGAGGAGTTGCGCGAGCGTAAAATCGTCACCGAGATTAGCCGCACAGATACTACGAAGCGCAAGGACGTTCTAATCAAGGCATTCGCGAAGATACAAGAGCGCGTTCCGAAATGCTTGTTGGTAGTTTCCGTCGACGATAACAAAGAGGAATTAGCGGGGAAGTTGCGAAAGTTGATTGACGAGGGCGATTTGCGAGACTACGTGGCGGTATATATCCCCGACGAGGTCTTGCCGCAAATCTACGCGGTGACAGATGTCTATTGCACCCCTTCTGTGATGGAGGGCTTCGGAATGTCCGCGCAGGAGGCGGCGGCTTCCGGTGCGCCGGTCGTGGCGAGCGATTTGGTGCCATTCGTGTCGGAGTTTCTGTTGGGGGATGGAGATGAAGTAGAAGTTGTAGAATTCGCCGCGGGGCACGAGCCGTTGAAACTTGGAGAGGGCGCGATTGTGGTCAAGGCTGATGATGTGGAAGGATTTACTCACGCGGTGGAGATGTTGTTGACCGCTGATGATTTGAGGGAGAGGATGGCAAAGAGCGCGTATCACATCACTATACCCTATTTCACGTGGCCGAACAGAGTAGCCGCGTTTTTGGAGGAGATAAGCGTCAGTCCATGATCACTATCACCGCGACGAATTGTGCTGGCGAGATGACGTATACCGCTACTCATGGCATCATCATCACCGCGCCGGAGCCAGAGGACTTTTTCGTCTACATCCCGATCATCATGAAAGACTACACTGCTCCGTAGGTAGAGAGGGTGACTATACCTATTTAGCTCCCCGCGAGGTTCAAACTCGCGGGGAGCTGGGTTATGTGCTGGAGGACAAATAGTAGTTTACACAGATATGCTGTATAATAATCTTGTTTGACCGTACAGTTAATGGAACGCGAATGATGCAGTAGGGGTCAAAGTGCGACGCACTCTGACCACGTTATGTGAGGCACTTTGCTTCAGAAAGAGAGGTTCGATAAATGAAATTACCCAAATACCTAACGATTATATTGATACTGCTGTTCATCTTCCTAAACCTACGCGGTGAGCCCGCGACCGCGACGATAGAGTATGCCCAACGGACTGGCAAAGGCTGTTCCTTTTGCCACCGGGATAACAATGGGGGACCGCTCAATGCCGTGGGCATAGCCTATGTGCGCAATAACTACGATTATCCTATTCCCGAACGCATCTTGGACAAGTCGCGCCAGCTAAGCACGCCGGTTCATCAGACCGCGCGGCTCATTTGCGGATATATTCACCTCGTCGCGGTGTGTGTTTTGGTGGGTACGATTTTCTACATTCACCTGTTCGTCAAGCCCGCGAACATCACCGGAGGAATTCCGCGCGGGGAACGGATACTGGGGCTAATTTGCCTGGCGGTGTTGTTAGTCACCGGCGCGTATCTTACCTGGTATAGACTGGATTCATTCGCGGGGTTTTTCGCCAGCCATTTTGGTATTCTGTTATTCATCAAACTACTCCTTTTCGCCTTGATGGTGATTTTAGCTCTCCTGGCGGTGACGGTCATTCATCGCCGAATGAGAGCGGAGGCACGGGCGCAAGCCGCTGCGGTGGATAAGCGCGAGGTAACCAGCGATACTTTGGCGCAATACGATGGCACGAACGGCAAACCCGCGTATATTCTCTATCAAGACACAGTGTACGACGTGACCGACAGCCCCAAATGGAAAGAGGGCAAACATTTCCGCAAGCATGCGGCGGGGCGTGACCTGACCACGGACTTGGCCGGCGCGCCTCACGCGGATGAAGTATTCGCGGACTTGCCCGTCATTACCACAATTGCGGAACCGGGTGAAGCTAAAAAGAGTCTCAGCCTGACGCGCAAAATCTACATTGGCTTCGCGTATGCCAATTCGATTATCACCTTTCTCATCCTGCTGTGCGTCAGTGGGTGGCTGTGGGGCTTTCCTTTTGAGGTCGCGAAGACAGACACTAGCTATCACCGCGCGGTTAGCGTAGCGGATGAATGTGCGGATTGTCACGCGCGTGACCACGAGAATGTGCTGCCCGGCATATATCACGACTGGGAACGCAGTATCCATGCTAAGGTCGGCGTTTCGTGTGCCGACTGCCATAGGGTGAATGATGACGCGGACGTGACCATCAGCGAGCGGCATTTGGCTAACAGCCCCATTCCCATCTCCGCGCTGGTGACGCCCAAGCGCTGCCGCGGTTGCCACCCCGATAGCGCGGCAGAGTATGCCCGCAGCAAACACGCGCATACATTGGAGATAATCAACCAGATTGACAAGTGGCTGATATATGGCATGAACAACGCCACCGAGCGCAGCACAGGGTGCTATGCGTGTCACGGCAGCGTGGTGGAATTCGCGCGGGGGCAGCCCGTAGCCGGCACTTGGCCAAACGTCGGCGTCGGGCGAGTCAATCCGGATGGGAGTAAGGGGAGCTGTACCAGTTGTCATACGCGGCATCGTTTTTCTATTGAGGAAGCGCGCAAGCCGGAAGCGTGCGACCAGTGCCATCTTGGACCAGATCATCCTCAAATCGAGATATATAACGAATCCAAGCATGGGACGATTTACCACGCGGAGGGGGCTGAATGGCAATGGCGCCCGAATGATGGGCAATGGCGCGCCGGGCGCGATTATCGCGCTCCTACTTGTGCTAGTTGTCATATGTCCGCCGCGCCCGGTGTGGCGCGTTCCCACGATGTCACCGAACGCCTGTCTTGGGAGCTACAGGCTCCCCTCACCATTCGCCCGGCGGACTTCGCCCCCTTCCCCGCGAAGACTTCATGGGCGGAGGAGCGGCGCAAAATGCAGCAGGTGTGTCTACAATGCCACTCTGTAGCCTGGACTTCCGGGCATTTTGACAACCTGGACGCGGTAATCCACAACTACAACGAGATATATTACGAACCAGTGCATCAAGTATTGACCGATTTATACGCGGCGGGACTACTCGCGGAGGATTCTTACTTTGACGAGCCTTTAGAGTGGGAATTTTACGAGTTCTGGCACCACGAGGGGCGCCGGGCGCGCATGGGCGCGGCGATGATGGCGCCTGATTACGCGTGGTGGCATGGCTTCTACGAGGTCAAACATCGCTACGTGACTTTTATGGCAGAGGCAGAAGAACTGCGAGAGCTTGGACAGCCCCGCGAATATGAGCATTTTCCGGGAGAGTATGGGGATAGCCTATCCAGTGGGAATTAACAGAGAAGTAAACAAGGTGCGACGCGCTTTCAAAGTGCGTCGCACCTTGTCCATTACCTCCTTCAGTTGCCAATAAACATACACAAAAAAACAGCCCGACATACTTTTGTATGGCGGGCTGTTTCGCTATCGATTAACCGCGCAGCCTACGATTACGCCACCATGCGCTTAACGTCAGTAATCCTGAGCCGACGAGCCAGATCGTCGCGCCCTCCGGCACTTCAGATGGTTCTGAGG
>CAZSIG010000369.1:0-4576 GCA_964606195.1 uncultured Anaerolineales bacterium | reverse complement strand
TAAGTTATCGCGCCGCTCGGCGGCACTAACGCGGGTGTCGCGTTCTTGAGCAGCCGCAGGTTCGCGGTGCGCAGTGTGACGGTCACAGTCGCGACATCGTTAGTATCGGTGTAATCGGGGCGGTTGAGCGTCGTTATCTCCGCGGTGTTGATGATGTCGGTGAACACGGTGGTGATAGTCGGATACAACCGCGCCCCGATAGTCAAAGTCACAACTGCCGCGCCGTTCGGCGTCAACACGCCGCCCGCGCCCGCCATGCGCCAGACTAAATCGGGCAAAGTGTTATTCACCCAATTCACCGCGCCGAGTGGGTTCTGCGCGAAGGTGTAGGTCATCACCTGCGATGGTAAAATGTCGGTGATGTAGATCTGTGTCGCGGGGAGCCGCCCAACGTTCGAGAATACGACGGTGTAGGTCAGCCAATCGCCGGGCACCGCGTCGGTCGTCGGCGTCACCGCTTTGTTGATGGAGACATCGGGGGTACGCACCCACATATCTACCGCGCTGCGGTTATTGAGCGTGGTCGATTCCGGTACGTTGGTCGTAATCTCCGCGCTGTTCCAAAGTCGAACATTCTGCGGGCGCCACGCGGGGCTAATCTGCGCCGCGACGGTGATAATTCCCCAGCCGCCCGCGGGGACAGTACGCAGTTCCCAACTATACGTGCCAGTTTCGGTAATCACGCCGCCGTAGGAATTCCAAGAGATGGTTTGTGTGGGCGTCAATTCGGCGGGCAGCAGATCGCTGATGTAGACGTTCGGAGCGGGCGCCGCGCCGTTGTTGGTGAAGGTCAGGGTGTAAGTCACCCATTCGCCCGGCCAGCGCACGAGCGGCGTCACGCGCCCTTTGGTAATTGCCACATCCGCAGTCTGCACGGTAAATGTAACTAAATCATTATTATTGGTAATATCACGGTCATACCGCGTATTGGTGATGGCGGCGCGATTAGTTAAGACGGTACTCGCGCCCCACGCGAACGTATCGCTCACGCGCGCCACGATGGTAATCCACTGATTGCCCGCGAAGAAACCGCCGCGTTGCCAAACATAAGTCGGGGTTAGCGCGGAGTCAAAGGTTACGCCCACGGAGGTGGCGGAAGTTACCAACGTCACGGAAAGTGGCAGAATGTCGGTGATGACCGCGTCCTGTCCGCTCAAGTTGCCCGCGCCCGCGCCATTGGAGAAGACGAGAGTGAAGGTAACGAGCGCGCCGGGCGCGACCGCGCTCGGCGTGACGGTCTTGCGAATGCCCACATCGGTAGTGCGCACTTGTACCGCGCTGTGCGCCGTGTTATTGAGTGTCGGTGTCTCCGCGGTCGTGGTGGTGATGTACGCCGTGTTGGTGAACCAACTTCGCGCTGCCCAATTCAGAGTATTGGTTATCAACTGTCCCGCGATGGTAATGACGCCCCCCGCGCCGCTGGCTAACGCCCCTACGTTCCAAGTATAGGTTGGTCCCACACCTGTCGGGACAATGCCCGCGCTGCTGCTGGAGATAATATTCGTCAAGCTGAGCGACAGCCAATCGGTGATGAGGACATTTTGCGCGGGCGCGGTATCACTGTTGGTATACGTGAGGGTGTAAGTTATCCAATCGCCGGGGTGCGCGAAGCCCCACGCCGTCCACCAGGCGGTGTCCGAAGTGACAGTTTTCGTAATCTCCACGTCCGCGCCGCGAAAGCAAATCGGCTGCGTAATCGCCCGATTCCAGGCATACGGCGCGGTTTCCTGTGTACTACTAATTAGAGTCGCGGTGATGACAGCACACCCCGGTACATCGGAGGTCAGCGCGGCGGTAAGTACGCCATTCGGGGGATACGCCCCAGAACGCAGGGCGTCCACCGCGATGCCCGCACCGAGCGCGGCGGTGTTCAACGACAGAGTCATGGTATGGGCGTCGGTGGCGGCACCGGTAGTAGTGGTGATGACCTCCTCCACCCAACTCGTCGCGTCCAAAGTCTTGGTGTAAACGCCGTCGATGTTGACGGCAGCATTCACCCACCAAACGTCTTTATGGTAAATCAACGAGACCGCCGTGCCGGTGAAATGCCAACGTAATTGCGCGCCGGGATCATGGGAATGAAGAGCTTGCCCCCCATCTGCCCCTGCGTCAGCTATAGTGCCCCAGGTGCCCGCGAGCTGCTGCACGGCAGGTTCTTCAGCCTGCGCGTAGTCGTGCGGCAATTGCCCAAACGAGGTATCCAAGCCAACCCACCATGTCGGCGGCGCGATGGGATAGATGTTATTCATTGTATCATATAAAGTTGTGGTGATGTTCGCAGCGCCGCCGACCGCGACGGTGAGAGGTTGCGCCTGGACGGTCATAGTCTGAAACGCGCCGGTGGTGAAGAGCAGATTTGCGGCATCTCTGTTATTGGCGTAACTGCCCTCAGTGATGCCCGCGCCGGGGGCGACGGTAATCTCCGTACTATTAGTTAAGGGATCGTAGGAGGGTAGCGCAGCCGGAAGGTTCGCGGTGACGATGATCGTGCCGGTCATATTCGGCGCCATCTCCTCGCGCACGAACCACGCGTAGGTGATGGCGTTGGAGGTGCGCGAGATGTTCACGCTGCTCGACTCGGCGTACCAATCGGTATCGGTGATCCACACCGGCAGCGCGTCGGTGATGACGACTGTATCGGTGGGGATCGCGATAGCGCCCAAATTGGTAAAGTTCAAAGTGTAAGTGACGCGGTACGGCGTGGCGCCGATGATGAGCGCGGTCGGCGTAACGCGCTTGGCGATGGTCAAGTCCGGCAACCCAAGCTGCGCGGTGCGCGTGAAGGTGTTATTGGTGAGATCGCGGTCGGGAGTCT
Source organism: uncultured Anaerolineales bacterium (assembly GCA_964606195.1). GTDB lineage: Bacteria > Chloroflexota > Anaerolineae > CAZSIG01 > CAZSIG01 > CAZSIG01. The sequence continues at coordinate 1,761 of CAZSIG010000369.1, read as the reverse complement.
CGCTCCAGATTTTCGCGATATTGGTGATGGTCTGCGGCGTGGTTATTGCTGAGTCCACTTGCGCGCTGACGGTGATCCAGCGCCACCCGCCGACCGGAATGTCGTCCACTTGCCAACTGAAAGAGACATTGCCCATCGGCGTGATTTGCGCGCCGCTAGTAATCACGCGCGCGGTGGTGGTCAACAACTGTGCGGGCAGAACATCGGTGATGATGACATTGCGCGCCCCTGTTCCGCCAGTCCAGGCGCGATACCGATAACGTATGGTATAAGTAAGCCAGCCGCCGGGCGCTACGGGATCCGGTTGAACAGATTTTTGAATTTGAAGGTCAGTCGTCTCCACCGTCGCGGTGGCAAAATCGGTGTTATTCGTATCGGTGATGTACTCCGGCGTGGTGGTAGAGACAGTTACCCAATTGGTGAAAATCAACGCGGGGTTGGTGATAGTCGCGTAGACCGTGCCGGTGATGGTCAGCGTGATCACGCCGCCCGCCGGCAGATTGCCGCCCATAAGTTGCCAAGCCAATGTCGGCGGACTCCACGCCGCGCCATCGGGCACGACATCGCGCCCCGCGGCCGATGTGGTGGAGTACCAGCCCCAATTAGTCAGGTCTATCTCCGCGGGCAGCAGGTCCGTAATGCGCACGCCATTCGCGGCGCGCCACCCCGCGTTGGTCAGTACTATCGTATAGGTGACAACCTCACTCGGCACCACGAAGGATGGCGTTATCGCTTTAGCGACGGTCAAATCCGCCGTCTGTACGCGCACGTTGGCGGTGGCACGGTTGTTAATCAGGTCGATTTCTGATACATTAGCGGACGTAGTGCTGGTGATAAACGCTGCGTTCACCACTATCTCTCGCGTCGGGCGCCAGGTCGGGCTAATTTGCGCCCCCACCGTGATGATGCCCCCCGCGCCGCCGGGTACATCGCCCAAGTCCCACGTGTAGGAGAACGCCCCGGTCGGCGTCACCGCGCCGGCATAATCGAGCGCGAAGGTGTAGCCCGCCGTCGCGGTCAGCCACTCTCGCGGCAGGGTGTCGCTAATCGTCGCACCGAAGGCGGTCGCCGCGCCCGCGTTGGTGAATTCTAGGGTATAAGTTACCCAATCCCCTGGTGAGCGGTTGTACGGCGTGATGCGCGTCTTGGTAATCGCTAGGTCAACGGTCTGCACGGTAAAGGTGACTAAATCGTTATTATTGGTAATATCACGGTCATACCGCGCGTTGGTGATGGCGGCGCGATTGGTCAGGATGGTACTCGCGCCCCAATTGAGCGTATCGCTCACACGCGCCACCACGGTAATCCAACTTTCACCATTCAGCCAGGGAGTTTGCTGCCAGACGTAGGTTGGAGTCAGCGCGGAGGCGAAGGTGACGCCCGCGGAGGTGGCGGAAGTTACCAACGTCACGGAAAGCGGCAGAATGTCGGTGATGACCGCGTCCTGTCCCCATAGGTTGCCCGCGCCCGCGCCATTGGAGAAAATGAGGGTGAAGGTGATGAGCGCGCCGGGCGCGACCGCGCTCGGCGTGACGGTCTTGCGAATGCCCACATCGGTAGTGCGTACCAACGCCGCGCTGTGCGCCGTGTTGTTAAGCGTCGGCGTCTCTGCGGACGTGGTGGTGATATGCGCCGTGTTGGTGAACCAACTTCGCGCCGCCCAGTTCAGAGTATTAGTGATCAACTGCCCCGTGATAGTGATGCCCCCCCCCGCGCCGCTGGGCAACGCGCCGACATTCCAGGTATAGGTGGGGAACGCGC
>CAZSIG010000368.1:0-4578 GCA_964606195.1 uncultured Anaerolineales bacterium | reverse complement strand
AGCACCCACGCGCCATCTCGTTTTGCCACCGCGACGCTTTTGCCCTCGTTATCGGTAACGGTGAATTCCTTCACTTTATCCGCTTCGACGTCGGCGAACAACGGGCCGCTCCCCGCCTCGGTAGCGGAGAAGCGCGGAAAATAAGCGACTCCCGCCAATATAATCTGCACAACTAGAATTACAATCAAAATCTGGTTAAATCTGTTCATAACATCCCTCCTCTCTAACTCTCGGTCGCTAATCGGCTGCCGGCACGCGGCGCCAACTCCATCGGTTCTTCACTCTTTCGCTGCGTGTACCATAGGAACCCGATGATGACCACCGCGAGTATCGCCCAGATGTAGCTCACCGCTTCCCAGATGGTCTGCTGGCGTTCGCCTATCGGCTTTAACGGATACACTGACGAACCGCGCGAGCGAATATTAAGCAAATCCAAATCCTCCACTGCCCAATCGACCGCGTTTTGTGTAAACTGCAAACTATTCATGTAGCGGTCTCGCGTCAAATTGGCGGACAGGTCGAACACGATGTCGTTCAGGAATTCCGCGCTGCCAATGACCACTAACCTCGCGGTCTCCGGCGAAACCTCGATTGTGCCAACTTGCTCAACTTCAGGCGGAGTCTCCGCGGCCTCTTCGCCCTCCTCTGGCTCCGCGAACGGAGAGGGTTTATCCTTGAAGTAACTCTCGAATACGCCGCGCACCGACACCGCGAGGGGATACGATTGTCGCTCCTCCCCCACCGGAAAGCCCATCTCTGGATAGGTCTCCAAATCGGGCTGAATATTCGTATTAGTGCTCGTCCAGGAATTCGGGGTCGATTTAAGCAACACGGTCAACTCCCTTTCCGCGTTCTTCTCCTCATCAATGTTCAGCGGCGAAACCCAGTTCATCGTCACCGCGGGGAGATTAGTCAGAACGGGACTGTCGTTAGCCATACCATCGGAGCGCACATCCACGAAGAAGGGATAGTTGATCGCCTGAATCTCGCGCACCTGAAAGCCGCCCACATCCCGCGCCACCTGAATCGGGAAAGGCTCGTTTTGCGGATCGAGCACCAGGGACTTCTGCACCTCGATGCCATAGCTCGCCAACATCTCCTGCAAGCTCTCCTCAACCTCTATCACTCCCAGATTGCCGGTGAAGGGATCGGGGTTGAGATTATAATTACCCGCCGCCACTATCACCGAGCCACCGCGCATCAGATATTGGTCGATCGCGTAGCGCTGCTTGTCGGTCAACCCCTGCGGTGAGATAACGAGCAGTACATCGACATCCGCGGGCACCTGCCCATTCTGCAAGTCCACCGATTTCACGGTGTAATCCTCGCGCAGTTGGCTGACCACCGCGTTGTATTGTTTGAACGAAGGCTGCTGCTGCCCAAACATATCTTGCGTCGGCGTTTCGGGTGGTTTCCACACGCCGACTACCTTCAGAAAGCCGGGCGCGCCGCGTTTCAACGCCGCCTCGATAGTGGCGCGAATATCAGCCTCGTTCAGTTCGCCCGATGGGTAGAGCAATTGCGATTGATTACCAATTTGCAATATCATGTGCAGATAGTAGCTCTCTGAAGAGAAGAGCGAAACCGCGATGGGACGCAGTCCGTACTGTTCGAGCATCATCTCGCGCGTGACGGGACTGTCCGGCGCGTCAACATTGACGCTTTCATAAGTGAATTTGCCATCCGATTCCTCCGCGATCTCCTGCGCGACCTGCTGAATCGTCTCCGGCGCATTCGCCATCCATTCCGGCAGAGTATCGGGCGTGTGATAGAGCGTCAGCTTGACCGGTTGATCCATCGCTGCCAGCACCGCGTCAACGCTCTGGAAGCCGTAGACCACCTTCTTGATCGCCCGCGTCAAGTCGTATTCCAAGTTGCGCAGGCGCACATCCACCTGTCCGCTGTAGTATGGGTCAACCTCAATCAGGTCGGTGAAGTGCAATACCTCGTGCTGGTCGCCGTAGCGAATCAGAATATCGAAATAGGCGTTGACGACCGACGCGCCGTACTTATCCGCGCTGCGCAGTGGCGTCGGCTGAATGCCGTAGGTCTGGTTCGCCTCCGCTTCTTTTTCCGGCTCTTTCAGGGGATTCACCATCTCGACCGTCACTTTGCCGTCGGACGCGATGCGGTATTCTTGCAGCATATCGCTGATTTGCGGCACCAGCGGCGCGAGCAGCGGGTGACTCTCCTCAGTGAAATATCCCCTAATTAGCAGCGGCTCTTGCAGATTGCCAACTAGATCGCGCGTCGTCTGGGACAAACTGTAGCGGTTCTGCGCGGTCAAGTCGAGGCGCGCTTGCCAGAACGGGAAAACCCACACGTTGAGGACGATGAGGTTCAGCGCGACCAACGCCGCGGAGATAATCAGGTTGCGCCGATAGTGCGCGGTGCGTTCCCCCTCACTCCAGCGTTTGCTGTCGAGGGAGATGATGTTGAATGTCAAGAACATGACGGTCAGTGAGAGATAGTAAATCAGATCGCGCAGGTCGATGACGCCGCGTTCGATGCTCTCGAAGCGGCTGCCAGTGCCGAAGGCGCGCATAATGTCCCCTACCGGTCCACCTACGAAGTTGGTGAACACGCTCGAGCCAACTAGATAGAATAAGCCGTTCACCAGCACAGTGAGGATCAGCGCGACTATCTGGTTGTCGGTTCGTGACGAGATGAACAAACCGACCGCGACGTAGGCGGCAGCCATCAGTATTGCCGCGAGATACCCGCCGATGACGGGACCCCAATCGAGGGTGCCCAGCAGTGAGACGATAATCGGCAGTATCAGCGTCAGCGCCAGTGTGACGGCGATGAGGATTATCACCGCGAGGAATTTGCCCACTATCAATTCGGTAAACCGCGTCGGCAAGGTCAGCAGTATCTCCAGCGTACCGCTCTCCTGCTCGATGCTCCACTGCCGCATGGTCAGCGCGGCGACCAGAAAAATCATCAATATCGGCATCCACCGAAACATGGGGCGCACATCCGCGATACCGCGCGCGAAGAAGGCGTCCACCCAGAAGAAGGTGAACAACGTCGCGGCGAGGAACACCCCCACGAAAATCAGCGCCATCGGCGAGCCGAAATAGCTGTTAAGTTCTTTTTTGGTGATAGAAAGAGTTCGTTTCATAAGTTTGTCTAACCTCCAATTTTAATAGAAATTATTGGAAATAGTTTTTTCAACCACGAAGGGCACGAAGAATCACTAAGATATTTTTTTTAGCCATCATACGCGTTCATACCTGTTCATTAAAATACTTAGTGCTCTTGGTGTTCTTTGTGGTTAACTTATTCCCAATTAAGTTCAATGTTCACGCATTACGTTTTACGCTTCACTCCTCACGCCACCGTCGCCAACTGATTGAACACCGTTTCCAGTGTGCGCACATCGCGGCGCAGCTCCCGCACCGGCCAACCGCGTTCGCGGGCTAAATCGTAGATAGCCGGGCAGAGGTCGGTCTTATCTTCGCCCAAAATGCGAAATCCGGCATAGCCGTCGATGGCGCGGTACGGCTCGATACCGCGCACGCCGCTCAACACGCCGAGGGCTTTTTCTACATCGATGACACCCTGTTGCAGCACCAAAATCGCGTCGGCGGTGGCGGATAGATCGGCTAATCGCGCATCAGCCCTGATGCGCCCGTTCATAATGATGACGACGCGGTCGCAGACCGCCTCGACTTCGGAGAGGATGTGCGAGGAGAAGAGAATCGTGCTCGTCTTAGCTAAGCGGCGAATCAGGTTGCGAATCTCGACGATCTGCGTGGGGTCTAACCCAATCGTCGGCTCGTCGAGAATCAGCAGTTTGGGCTGGTGCAGAATAGCCTGCGCCAAGCCGACGCGCTGGCGAAACCCCTTACTTAGCTGCCCGATGAAGCGCGTCAGGTGCTCCTCCAATCCGGTAGCGTAAATCGCCTCAGATAATCGCGCCTGCTGCTCCTCCGGCGGAATCTGGCGCAGGTCAGCCATCATTTTGAGGTAGCCCTGCACCGACATATCAGGATACAGCGGCGCGTTCTCCGGCAGATAGCCAATACGCCCTTGCACCGCGTGGGTATCGGTCAGCACATCCAGCCCATCTATGCGCACCGTACCCCCGTCCGGCTGCAGGTAGCCGGTCATAATCCGAATGGCGGTCGATTTCCCCGCGCCGTTCGGTCCGAGCAGTCCCACCACCTCGCCCGCCTGCACATCGAACGAGATGCCGCGCAAGGCTTGCACCGCGCCATAAGATTTGGTAACATCTCTAAGTTCAATCATACACATTTCCTCCTTAGTAAGAGTTTGTTATTGAGTAATCTCAACCGCGACATATGTTGGCGCAATCGGGATTGCGTCCTGGTAATTCGTAACTACACTCGCGAAGCTCCAGGGCAAACACAAAATATACGCAGGTATTATAACTGCAAAACATTAGAGAGACGTTAGTAGTTTATTAGAAATCCATTAGAATTATGTTGATTATGGCGAAGGGCTATCGCGCCGCGCTACCATACAGGACTTGCGCAAATTCACAATAATTTCACCGTAGGGGGCGTCCCCATGCGGGGTTAAACGACGGACGCGAAGTTTTCTCAAAGGAAT
>CAZSIG010000367.1:0-4585 GCA_964606195.1 uncultured Anaerolineales bacterium | reverse complement strand
GAGACTCAGGTCATGCTTTCTCCGCGATTGGTCATTCGCGAGTCGAGTTGAAATGTCCATTAACTCAACATGGCGCGTATTCTCGTATCCGGTTTAATCAACATAGAAACGACGCTCCGCGTAGATGGTTTTCCGATTAACTACAATCCCGTCCGCTATCCTTTTTTCGGAGTCAACAGCAGCGTTTCGGGAGTGGGCTACAATCTGGCTAAGGCGTTGACGGTGTTGGGAAACGATGTCAGCTTTCTGTCCATAATCGGGCGCGACCTCGCCGCGCAGCAGGTCAGAGCCGCGTTGACGGCGGATAATATCGCGGATAACTATGTGTTAAGCACCATCGCGGAGACGCCGCAGTCGGTGATTTTGTACGACAGTGAGGGCAGACGCGCAATCAATGTGGACTTGAAGGACGTTCAAGAACGTCCGTATTCCGCGGCGCGGTTTGAGCGGGCGATGGCGAATTGTGAACTGCTTGCACTTTGCAATATTAACTTTTCCAGGGCGTTGTTATATCGGGCACGACAAGCGGACAAACTCATCGCCACCGATGTACACAACATCGCCGATCTTAATGACAATTATAACCGCGACTTTATGCAGATGACGGACATCCTCTTTATGAGCGACGAATCCCTGCCCGTCGCGCCGCGAGAGTGGGCGCGAGAAGTGCTGGCGCGATACGCACCGCAGATTTTGGTGATTGGATTGGGGGCTGAGGGCGCGTTGCTGGCGGTCAGTGCTGATGATTTTATCGCCCGCATTCCCGCGGCACACACCCGCCCGATTGTCAATACCATCGGCGCGGGCGACGCCCTGTTTTCGGCTTTCGTGCATTGCTATCTCCGTTCGCGCGACCCGTATGAGGCGATTCGTAAGGCGATCATCTTTGCGTCGTATAAAATCGGCGCGACCTCTGCTGCTGATGGCTTTTTGGATAATCAGGGGTTGGAACGATTGTACGCGGAGGAGAAAAAAGCCACGAATTGCGCTAATTAACACGAAAAAGCACAAATAAGTGAAAATTCGTGTAATCAGTGGCAAAGAATTAATCATCGCTAAAAAGCTACGCGAACTATCAAAAACCGCTGATTATTTTATCATGAACATATTCGTACTCAGTGAAGACCCCGTCGAAGCCGCTATCATGCAGTGTGATAAACACGTCATCAAGATGTCGTTAGAGACCGCGCAACTGCTCTGTTCACCCTTTGAGAATGGGCACGCGCCGTATCGCCGGACACACTATAACCACCCTTGCGCGGTGTGGACGCGAACTTCGAGAGAGAATTATGAATGGCTGTTGACACACGGGCGCGCGCTCTGCGCGGAATACACTTTTCGTTATCAACGTGTCCATAAATCAGCGGAGGTGATCGCGTGGTGTGCGGAGCACTTTGAGGGGTTGGTTTTTCCACAGCGGGGATTGACGCCGTTCGCCCTGACGATGGATGATGAATATAAACTGAACGGCGCGGTTGCCAGCTATCGCAATTTCTATATAAAAGCAAAGAGTAGGTTCGCGCGATGGGAGCGCGGTAGAGATATGCCCGCGTGGTATAGAGAGGCGTTTAACGAGGCGGGTTCTGAACCATCTGTAGTGAAAAATTAAAGGAGGTGAGGCAAAAAAGAATATCACATCTGATTTCAATCGGCGGTTGTAAATCGACACATTTTTAGTATAAGGAGGAGGTTCAAAGTACAATGGAAAAGAGGATGCAGAGAATTTTAGTTTGGTCATTGGCGCTCGCGTTGCTGATCGCGTTGATTCCGTTCAGCGTATCCGCCGCGCCATTGGCACAAGAGGTAACTTGTGAAGAAGAATACACTGTACAGGCGGATGACTGGTTGAGCAAGCTCGCGGATAAGTATTGGGGGAACATCATGGCATATCCCGCGATCGTCGAAGCCACCAATCAGAAGAACGCGGAGGATGATACATTCGCGAAGATCGACAATCCCGACCTCATCGAAATCGGTTGGAAGATTTGTATTCCGAGCGCGAATGTGGCGCAAGAATTATTGGGAGAGGCAGAGGTCGCGGTTGAGCCACAAGAAGTCGCGGGCAAGACATTGGTCTTCTCGTCGCGGTTGTTCAGTCCGCCGCGCGAGCAAGAGTTCGTGATCAACGAGATCATCAAGCCGTTTGAAGAAGAGCACGGCGTGAAGGTCAATTTCCAGATTCTGGACGATGACGCCCTGTTGGAACGGGCGAAGGTGCAGCAGGAGACCGGCAACGTGACCACCGACATCGTCTGTGCCCACAACGGCAAGATGCCCGACTGGCTCGACGCGGGCTACGTGGAGGATTTGACCGACGTGGTCGCGGGCTGGACGGATCGCAATTTCATGCAGACCTTTTCGCAGGACACCAATCGCGATGGGCGGCAGTACTTCTTGCCCGTCGGCGCGGATGTGTATCTGCTGTTGGCGAACAACAAGGCGCTGCCCTATCTGCCGGAAGGCGCGGATGTCAACAACCTGACGTGGGAACAGTACGCGGATTGGGCGGTGAACATCGCAGAAGGTGAAGGTGAGGGCAAGGTCTGTATCACCGGTATTCCGATGAAGTCGTGGATCTACATGTTCGGCGGTACCGCGCTGTCGTATGGCGCGGGCTTTCCGGACATCAACTCGGCGGAAGCGGCGCAGGCGTGGGACATCTGGACGAAGATCGGCGCGGCGAATGGCTTCGTGCCGACGGTGCTGAACATCGATAGCTGTGTCGATCCGATGATGCGCGAAGAATCATGGCTGACCGTGTTCCACAACGCCCGCGCCGGGCAGGTCTACGCCTCGAACGAGACGCAGTACACATTAGCCCCCGCGCCGGCAGGACCGAACGGCATCGGCACCATCGCCGGGGTGAGCGGCTACGCGATTATGAAGGGTGCGCCGAACTATGATCTCGCGGTGATGTTCTTGGAGTACCTGACGCGCCCGGACATTCAGGTGAAGATTTCGAAGGGGACGGGCGGCTTCATTCCGCCGGTGCAGGAAGCGATTGACTACATGGAGGACGAGGCGATCGACGAAGTGATGTCCAAAGCAATCGTGGTCTTGGAGAAGGGCGTGGTCTCCGGCGTGCCCGCGTATAAGTATCAGGACTGGGGCGCGGTGAAGGAGGTCTTCGACGATGTCTTCAAGGCGATGGTTTTGGAGGGTGACGGGACCGTGGATCAAGCCCTGCTGGACGAATCCGCGGGACGCCTCGACGCGTTGAAGAAAGAGGAAGTTGCCGAACCTGAACCAGCAGCGGAAGATGTCGCGGGCAAGACATTGGTCTTCTCGTCGCGGTTGTTCAGTCCGCCGCGCGAGCAAGAGTTCGTGATCAACGAGATCATCAAGCCGTTTGAAGAAGAGCACGGCGTGAAGGTCAATTTCCAGATTCTGGACGATGACGCCCTGTTGGAACGGGCGAAGGTGCAGCAGGAGACCGGCAACGTGACCACCGACATCGTCTGTGCCCACAACGGCAAGATGCCCGACTGGCTCGACGCGGGCTACGTGGAGGATTTGACCGACGTGGTCGCGGGCTGGACGGATCGCAATTTCATGCAGACCTTTTCGCAGGACACCAATCGCGATGGGCGGCAGTACTTCTTGCCCGTCGGCGCGGATGTGTATCTGCTGTTGGCGAACAACAAGGCGCTGCCCTATCTGCCGGAAGGCGCGGATGTCAACAACCTGACGTGGGAACAGTACGCGGATTGGGCGGTGAACATCGCAGAAGGTGAAGGTGAGGGCAAGGTCTGTATCACCGGTATTCCGATGAAGTCGTGGATCTACATGTTCGGCGGTACCGCGCTGTCGTATGGCGCGGGCTTTCCGGACATCAACTCGGCGGAAGCGGCGCAGGCGTGGGACATCTGGACGAAGATCGGCGCGGCGAATGGCTTCGTGCCGACGGTGCTGAACATCGATAGCTGTGTCGATCCGATGATGCGCGAAGAATCATGGCTGACCGTGTTCCACAACGCCCGCGCCGGGCAGGTCTACGCCTCGAACGAGACGCAGTACACATTAGCCCCCGCGCCGGCAGGACCGAACGGCATCGGCACCATCGCCGGGGTGAGCGGCTACGCGATTATGAAGGGTGCGCCGAACTATGATCTCGCGGTGATGTTCTTGGAGTACCTGACGCGCCCGGACATTCAGGTGAAGATTTCGAAGGGGACGGGCGGCTTCATTCCGCCGGTGCAGGAAGCGATTGACTACATGGAGGACGAGGCGATCGACGAAGTGATGTCCAAAGCAATCGTGGTCTTGGAGAAGGGCGTGGTCTCCGGCGTGCCCGCGTATAAGTATCAGGACTGGGGCGCGGTGAAGGAGGTCTTCGACGATGTCTTCAAGGCGATGGTTTTGGAGGGTGACGGGACCGTGGATCAAGCCCTGCTGGACGAATCCGCGGGACGCCTCGACGCGTTGTTGAAATAACGGCTGATCTCGCGAGGAATCGGCTCTTAAGTCGTTTCTGAATTAATGATAGAGCCGGGAAGTATCGGTTTTCCCGGCTCTATTTTTTGAACGACATAATAAACATTATATCGATTTATTTGACCGCGCCATTAACCGAACGCAGATAACG
>CAZSIG010000366.1:0-4596 GCA_964606195.1 uncultured Anaerolineales bacterium | reverse complement strand
TCCGCGCTGCCGGTTGCCAGCCAGCGCCCATCGGGGCTGAGCGCCAGCGCGGTAATCGCCCCCTTATGTCCGCTCAGGATGATCGGCGGAGCAAATATGTCGGACATATCCCACAGGCGCGCCGTCGCGTCGCCGCTGCCGGTGATCAACCAGCGATTATCGGGGGTGAAGGTGACCGCGACGATCGCGCCGGTGTGACCATACAGCACCAGCGGCGGCGCGGCAGGATCCTCTAGTTCCCACAACCACACGGTTTGATCCACGCTGCCGGTCGCTGCCCACTGTCTGTTGGGGCTAATGGCGATCGCGGTGATGCTCTCCTCGTGCCCGCGCAATCCCATGCCGCCGTAGTTCGCCAGCGCGTCGCGCAACACCTCTTCCGCCGCCGAGACGCGCGGTTCGCCCGCGTCCGTAGTGACGTTCAACGCCTCAATCGCTAATAACAAGCTGCGCTGCGGATACTTGACAAAGACCGCTTGTGCCTCCGTAGCCAATCGATTAGCGAGCGCGATGCGCGCCTGCTGTTCCGCCTCTGCGGCGCGCGTGGCGGCGACCTGTTCGTTAGTGCGCGCCTCTGCCTCAGCCGTGATGCGCGCCATGATCTCCGTGTTACGCGCGTGTACTTGGGCTATCGCGTCATTTTGGGCATCTACCGCGTCTTCGCGCGCCAGATTGGTCTGGAACCACTGCCAGACTGCGACCGTCGCCAGTAGCGCCACGACGATCAAGCCGGTCGCCAAGCTCATAATGATACGCCGCGTTCGCTCTTGTTCGCGACGTTTCTCCTCTTCCTTGCGCGCGATGCTGGCGTCCACAAACAACTGTTCCAACTCATTCAGGTCTTCGTAACGCAGTGCCTCATCGAGCATGACGCCGCGTAATAGCGCGCTGGAATCTCGCCCGGACGCCTCCCACTGCTGCGCCGCCGCGGTCAAGCGCAATCGCTGGCGCATTCGCACGCGCTCGTCATCCAGCCATCCTACCAATCTGGGCCAGTTGCGTACCAACGCCTCGTGCGCCACCTCGACCTGCGCGTCGGCGGGGGTCTCCCCCTCCGTCAGGCGAATCAACCGCGCCCTAATCAGCCTGTTCAGCACGCGGTGAACGCGGTCGTGCGCCTCGCCGGTTTGATATAACGATGAGACGCGCACCCGATTGCTAGTTACCTCTAAGCCCTCGCTGGGACGCACCATGCGTAGAATGATGCGCTTCGCGGTGACCTGCTCCTCTGGAATCAGGTCGTTGTATAGCTCATTCGCGCTGCGCGCCAGCGCGACGCGCCCACTGCCCAGCCGCCGATAGGCGTGCCAGGTGATACGGTTGCGCTCGCGGTGTTCCCACAGTTTCCACAGCGTGAATTGCAGTAGCGGCAGCGCGGCGGGTTCGCCGAGAATATCCTGAATCAAGGCGTCCACTATCCCCTCCTCGAATTTCAGCCCGACCAGTTCAGCCGGACGCACGATCGCGTCGCGCAGTTCGCCCGCGTTGAGCGGGGGGACGCGCACTAGGGCGCGCTCGAAGAGGGGCTGGAATTGCGGCAGCAGCGCCACGTTGCTCTCGAAATCGGTGCGCATGGTGAGGATGACGGTGTGCCGCGCCTCCGCCGCTTGTGTCAATTCCACCAAACTACGCACGAAGGCGCGGCGCATCTCCTCATCGCGGCATAGGGTGAATACCTCCTCGAACTGGTCTATGACGAGCACCGCGGGGGTCTCGTTTTGCTCATCCAGCAACTGTGCGAGGTATTTCGTATCTTCTCTTAGTTTTTGAGTATGTTCCTCAACCCAAGTGCGCGATGTCCCAACGGAGGGACGCAGTGTTCGCGCCAAGTTCTCCAACGGGTTTGACCCCGGCACCAACGGCGGGTAGTATCGCCAGTTCGCGCTTCCCTCTACTCCATTCGCCTTCAACGCGGGGAGCAGCCCCGCGAGCACGACCGATGATTTTCCACTGCCGGAGGGACCGACGACCGCTAACAGTCGATTATCGCGTAGATGCTCGACCAGCTTCTCGATCAACCGCTGCCGTCCGAAGAATATCTCGTGGTTCATCTCGCGAAAGGCGTTTAGTCCCACGTAAGGGCAGAGCGAATCGTCCAACTCCGGCGCGAGCGTCGGGTCGAATTCGACCAGCGCGGCGTCGGGCGGCTCGATTTCGGCGCGGTAGAGCATCGTGCTCCAGTAGTCGAGCAAGCCCTGCGCCGCCCAGCGATCATCATCGACGTCGAGCACCGCGCCGGTGGCGCGCCCGTGACGAATGAAGTTCTGCGCCGTAGTGATGATCTCGGGAGTGTTGCCCTCCTCGCGGTGGCGCTTGAGCAGCGCGCTGTGCGCGGCGCGTAACGACGCCAGCGATGGGTAGGCGAGCGGGGCGCCGCTGTTTTTGTCCGATTTATCACTGTTGCTGATGAAGCTTTTGTCCATCAGATTACCCTCCGTATCAAAAATAAATTGGCTGGCGCAATGGGGATTGCGCCCTATGGTACGCGATATTGGCTGGCGCAATGGGGATTGCGCCCTATGGTTATAGAGATACCAGGGCGTTATCCCTATAACGCCCCCGCGGGGCATATTTGTAGGGGCGTAGCGTGCTACGCCCGTTTTCGCGGCGTAATAATACCGCGCGCGTCACTGGCGCAGAAATCGCAGGCTAAAGCCTGCGCCTACACCATAACGTCGCACCTGCGCCTGTGCCGCTCACTCTATCACCCGCATCACCGCGGTTAACGGCTCGCCGATTTGGCGTAAATCCTCGCACAACTTTTTCAATTCCATATCAACGCGGTAGAAGCGATCGCCCGCGCGCCGCCGATAGCGGCGAAAATATCGTTTGACGCGGGCGGGGTTCTGTTCTGTGATGGCGCGGCCGAGGTTATCACTGTCTGCCTTGAAGGCGATGACCCACTCGGCGGTGCTGTCACCATACAATAATTGCTCCGTCTTCGTTTTCAGGTCAGCCCAAGACATCTCCAGTTCTAGCATATCTTGCCCCATCACCGCCTCTATGCGGCGCAGTTCCAAGTCCACGACCTGCCACTGGTCGTGCTCCTCCACGCGCTTAGCCAGGCTGTGATTGAGCGCGGCGAGCGCGGTGACGCCGGTCTCGAACTGTTGTATCTTTCCCATCTCTGCGGGCGCGAGTTCCAAGCCGACCAGGCTATCGCGCACGCGCGTCAGGGCGTCCACCAAGTTGGGCAGACGCAGCACGCGCGCCGCGGTGTTGAGCCGCGTGTTAATCTGCGCGGGTTGCACGGCAAGGACGCGATTCAGCAGCCAAATCGTCTTTTTAAGCTGGTTGCCATCCTCAGCGTCCAGCGCGCCGCGTAGATATACTTGCGCCTTGACCAGATCTTCAATCCACGCGGTCTCACTCATGCCGAACTCTGAATCGGCGATCACGTTGCGGAGATCGCCGATGATGTTTTGCAGCGTCAACTCGTAGTCCATCAGGTTATCGAACGCCATCTCGTCGTTAGGAAATCGCGCCGCTTCCTGCACGATGCCGTTGTAGCAGTGAAATTGCAAGCGGTGCAGCAGGTCGTGCAGCTCCTTGTAGACGCTCATCTCCTCTATTCGGGCGTTGGCAGCCCGAAAATCAGTCCTGAACGCCACCACCGCGGCGCGAACCTCGGGGGTGTCCATCAATTCGGTGAGGGCGGTCAAGCCCGCGCCGACGCGCTTGGAGTCCTCGTATAGGTCGAGCGCGTCCGCCAGCGCGGTGAAGAAATCGTTGAAGTTGGGCGCGGCGATGAGTTCGCCCCGCTCGCGGCGGCGTTTGGCGCGGTTCAGGAAATCGGATAATTCCGCCTCACGCGGCTGCATGATCCACAGCGCGCCGCCGCTTCGCTTGAGGCACCGCTGCACGTCGTAATCGTGGGGCAGGTCGCCGATGATGAGGATATCGCGGCTCAATAAGGCGGTGATGGCGTCCTCCAGTTCGTCGGGGAACTCGAATGAGGCTTCGGGGGTCAGGGGGAGTTCGTAGATGTTGATATCGCCGCGCAGTTTGATCACCTTGACGGGGGGCGCGGCGCGGTCGAGGGCGGCGGAGATCTCCGCGGCGCGGTCTGTGCCATGTACCCAGATGTGGTATTCGCCCGCGGGCAACATCCGCAGGGCGTTGTCGAGGGCGTCGTCGATGTTCAGCGTCAGCACGATGCCGAAGTAGCCCGCGCCGAGCAGCCGCGCCAGGGCGTCGTAGCCCGCTTGTAAGCCGAGTTGCAGCAGCGGCTCGCGCAGCGCGGCGCGGCGTTCTTCGACCGAGCGGCGGCTGATGGTCTGCCAGAAGTCCGTCCAGTCGTCGCTCTCGCTGACGGCGCGGCGAACTTCGGGCGTCAGCGAGAGGCTGGAGCCGAGTAGGAGAATGTATGGCGCGCCGCGCGCTTCTTTGCGCTCGCGCATCAGTTTGGCTAGTTGGGTTACGTCGGTGGACATAAGGGATAGTTTGCCACTAATTTCACGAATTTGCACTAATTTTTTAGGGTCAACTCAGATTCGTGGGGTAAATGGTGGTGAGTGATGCGCCGCGAAGCTCAAAATACGGTGTAGGGCGGCTTTCTTAGCCGCCGTTCCAGGCGGGCAACCTCCCGCAGGTTCA
>CAZSIG010000365.1:1731-4611 GCA_964606195.1 uncultured Anaerolineales bacterium | reverse complement strand
TGATAACTAAAAAGGGGAAAATCAAGGCGAAAGCTCGCGTGAAGACCCCCGCGCAGGAGGGCGTCGCCGCGGTAGTTGGCAAGATGGTGCGCAGCGTCCGCCGCGCCGTCGAGAAGGCTGAAATCTCCCCTAGCCAAGTGCTGGCGGTCGGCGTCACGGTGCCCGGTCCCATAAATCCCAAGAAGGGCATCGTATTTCGCGCCCCTAATCTAAAGGATTGGCAGAACGTTCCGTTGGGCACAATGCTCGAGGCTGAATTGGATTATCCGATTGTGTTGGAGAACGACGTCAACGCGGGGACTTACGGAGAGTTCGCGTTGGGCGCGGCGCGCGGTAAACGCGATGTGGTGGGGATTTTCCCCGGCACGGGCGTCGGCGGTGGCATAGTGGTCGGGGGCAAATTGCACAGCGGATTTCGCTACAGCGCGGCGGAAGTGGGACACATGATTATACATGCCAATGGGGAGATATGCGGCTGCGGCAATCGCGGCTGCGTCGAAGCATACGCCAGCCGCACCGCGATTGAGCGAGACATTCGCGCCGCCATCACGCAGGGCAGACCAAGCGTGATTACAGACCTGATAGACCTCGAAAATGACCGCATCACCTCCGGCGTGCTGAAGAAAGCGGTGAAAGCTGAGGATGAAGTCGTTACAGAAGTGTTGAAAAAGGCGCAGTACTATCTCGGTTTGCACGTCGCGACGATTGTGAATTTCTTCGACCCGGAGATAATCGTCTTCGGCGGCGGCATGATTGAGGCGTTGGGAAAATCGTTTCTGAAACCGATACGCCAGACCGCGCGCGCCCATTTCACCAACCGGCTAGAAGCCAAGCGCGTCAAAATCGTCCCCGCGAAGTTGGGGGATTATTCGGTCGCGTTGGGCGTCGCGATGTTGGCGCGAAGAGCGGTGAAGTAGGATACGATTAACCACAGAGACACAGAGAACGCGGAGTTTTTTTGCCACGAATTTCACGAATTGCGCTAATTGCTAGAAAGGCTAAAGATGATGAGTGAGTTTACGAAGGCTGTAGAGTTATTGCGCGAGTTTAAGGGGGAGAGCTACGCGTTCGGCGATGACGCGCTGGCGCGTACCGGCGCGCTGGCTGCGCCGTTGGGCGATCACGCGGGCATTATTCGTCCCTCTCACGCGGGGAGCGACGCGATTGTCGCGGCAGTGAAAAGCTCTTTGCAACAATATGGCGTAGAGATTATCGGCACGCTGCAAGGGGTGCGTCCCAACGCCCCGCGCACCGACTTGGCGCGGCTGGCCGCAGAACTGACCGACCTCAATCCCAACGTCGTCATCGCGATAGGCGGCGGCAGTACCATCGACGCAGCGAAGGCGGCGGAGGTGCTGCGTACGCTGGGCGGCACGATTGACGACTACTTCGGCACCGGGCAAGTGACCGCCGCGCTGAAAGCACAGAACAAGAAACTCACGCCGCTGGTCGCGGTGCAGACCGCCGCGAGTTCCGGGGCGCATTTGACCAAATACGCCAACATCACCGATTTGCGCACCGGACAGAAGAAGCTGATTGTAGACGAGGCGATAATTCCCACCGCGGCGGTGTTTCAATACGATGTCACCTATTCCATGCCCGCCGATTTGACCGCCGACGGCGCGCTCGACGGACATTCGCACTGTTTGGAGGTCTTATACGGCGCGGTGGGAAAGCCGAATTACGATAAGGTGGAGACAGTAACGACAGAGGCGATTCGGCTCATCGTCAATCATCTGGCTGACGCGGTGCGCGAGCCAACCAACAAGATGGCGCGTACCGCGCTGGGTTTGGCGACGGACTTGGGCGGCTACGCCATCATGCTCGGCGGCACGAACGGCGGACATTTGACCAGTTTTTCATTGGTTGACCTGCTCCCACACGGGCGCGCCTGCGCGATGCTCAATCCATATTACACCGTTTTCTTCGCCCCCGCGATTGAGCAACCGCTGCGCGCGGTGGGCGAGATCTACCGCGCCGCGGGCTTAACTGACGCGAATATAGAAAAGCTACAGGGACGCGAATTAGGCTTGGCGGTGGCGGAGGCGATACTCGAACTGTCGCGCCGCGCCGGTATTCCGACCGCGCTAAACGAAGTTGAAGGTTTCACCGATGCGCATATTCACCGCGCCCTGCGCGCGGCAAAAGACCCGCAGCTCAAGATGAAGTTGGAAAACATGCCGACTCCGCTGACGGCGGATCTGGTGGATGAGTATATGGGCGCGGTGTTGGAAGCGGCTAGGGTGGGGGAGTTGGAGATGGTGAAGAATCTAGTATCCCCCTCGCGTTCCCTCATGATGAAAACAAAAGGAATAAATCTATGAAGAAAATAGAGGGAATAAATCTATATCCTATATGCCCCGGAAGAATAACTACCTTCAGATTTCACAACTTTAGAAGTTATAAACAGGCAACTTTACCATTATCCTCTTTAACTTTATTGATTGGAGCCAACGCATCGGGCAAGAGCAACGCGGTAGAGGGCTTACGATTTCTTTCGGCTATGGCTAAAGGGCAGTATTTGACTGATGTCTTTCGCGCCCTACAGAAAGATGCCGCGATTAGAGGAACACTAGGTGATTTAGGGTATGAAGGGGCGACCACCTTTACATTAGAATGTTCGATGATTCATACTCGTGATGGACCGCGACCGAAAAAGTCTTGGAATGACCGGACTGACCTGACAATCCAAATAGAATATACGGGTCAGGAATTAGTAATTCTGCAAGAAAGCATCGAGTCACCTCAAACTAAATATCCCTATCCCCTCTACCGCGTGGAACGGCAGGCACCCCAGTATAGCCATGAACTAGAGGTAATGTACAATAATTTTGCTCGCGGGGGGATAAAACCGCGCATTACCTGCGATAACCGCCAAGC
>CAZSIG010000365.1:0-1631 GCA_964606195.1 uncultured Anaerolineales bacterium | reverse complement strand
GCGGTCGCGGCAGCCCTGCTCTCCGCGCCACAGGAGCATACGGTGATAATCGAGGAGATAGATAACGGCGTCCATCCCAGCCGCGCCAATATGCTGTTGGAAAATATTCAGCACGCCGCGCAAGAGCGGCAGTTGCACGTCCTGCTCACTACGCATAACCCCGCGCTCTTGGATGCCCTGCCCTTAAAAACCATCCCCAACGTAGTTTGCTGTTACCGCGACCCACAAGCCGGAGATAGCCGTTTAGTACGATTAGAAGATTTACCCGATTACCCCGAACTGATAGCGCAAGGGGCGGTCGGCAGTTTGATGACGCGGGGTATTTTGGAACGTTATCTGAAACGCCAGCCCAAACCACACGATGAAAAAATCGCGGAATCATTAGAGTGGATACAACAATTAGAAACGATGGAAGCAGTCTCATGAGCATTGCTTTAGTGGACACATCTATTTTTTGCAACATACTTGATGTACCGCAAAAGAATCAAGACCGTGCCATTGTCTTTACCCAATTAGAAGAATACATTCGCGGCGGCATGACCCTACTTCTCCCCGTAGCAACTATTTTGGAGACGGGCAAGCACATTGCTCACCTTCGCGATGGTAGGCTACGCCGCGCGCTGGCGAAGCGGTTCGTAAAGATTGTACGCCAGGCATTGGCAGGGTTGGACAACAATGCTCCATGGATTGTCCCGCAACCGCTGCTCGACCCCGCCGCGTTATGTGAATACTTGGACGAGTTTCCCGATTACGCTATGCGCGGTATCAGCTTGGCAGATTTGTCTATCATCAAAGAATACGAACGCCAGCGCAAATTATTTTCAGGACACCGCGTCTTTATCTGGTCGCTAGATGAGCATTTGCAGGCATACGATTATGCTCCGCAAATTTAACTACGCAACCTATAAGAAAGCGAGTAGTTGAATCTAAAAAAGAATTGTCAAAAGATAAGATTGTGAGTATAATAGCCCGTGTCGCGAAGTGTTTCGCGTCGCGGCGCGACGACGTATGTTCGTTTCTGAACATACTCAATAAATTACGCTATAGAAAGAGGAGTAGTAAATGGTTTCGAATAAACCGAAAAAAGAGGTTAAGAAAGTTGTGTTGGCATATTCGGGAGGTCTGGATACCTCCTGTATCGTCCCCTGGTTAATCGAGAACTACGGGTGTGAGGTAGTCACTTTCACCGCGGACCTGGGACAAGAGGAAGAACTATCAGGGCTGGACGAAAAGGCGCGCGTCAGCGGCGCGGTCAAATCGTACATAGAGGACTTGCGGCAGGAATTCCTGACCGATTTCGTATTTCCGACGATGAAAGCGGGCGCGATATACGAGCGGCAGTATCTGCTCGGCACCTCATTCGCGCGCCCGTTGATTTCCAAAAAGATGGTCGAGATAGCCGAGCTAGAGGGCGCGGACGCCATCGCACATGGCGCGACGGGCAAAGGGAACGACCAAGTACGCTTCGAGTTGACCGTCAAGGCGCTCAATCCCAAACTGAAAATCATCGCCCCCTGGCGGGAATGGAGCATTCGCTCGCGCGAGGACGCCCTCGAATACGCCACCGCGCACGGCGTGCCGGTCACCGAAACCGGCAAATCGGTCTACAGCCGCGATCGCAACATCTGGCA
>CAZSIG010000364.1:3109-4614 GCA_964606195.1 uncultured Anaerolineales bacterium | reverse complement strand
GTGACGCGTTCTAAGTCATAACAGTGCAGTCCGCCCTTCTCGAACGTGCCATCTTTTTTCCGGCGGCGTTCGATGGTGGCGGTGTAACGGCCGGGCTGGTAGAGGACGCCCTGGTACGTGTACGTCCCGTCGGGCTGTTCCACGCGCTCGTTCTTAGTGGTATAACCCAAGCGAGTTTCGCGTTCTCCGGCTTCATCGAGCAGGTACACGGCGAAGCGTTGTTCTGCGCCGCGCTTAGTTTCCAGAGTTTCCTGGGCTACTTCCACGGTACCGGCTTGCGAGGTGTCGAACTCGGAGAGCCGGTTTCCCAGATTGTCCGCGTACCATGCGCCGGTGACGCTGATGTGCGTGGGGGGCGGCTGGGCGCCGGCGCGATTGAGCAAGGGGCGCAGTTCGTCTTGGAAGGCGTGGAAAGCGGCGCTGGCCGTGCCCGGTGTGGGGCGCGGCTTCTTTTTATCGCCTCGTTCCCAGCGCGCTAGGCGTTTTTGATAGGCATTGAGGGCTTGGTTATGGGCGCACCACCACCACGCGCCGGCGTAGTTATTCGCGCGGTCGGGGTGTTGCGCGCGCAGTTCCTGAGTGCGTTCTTCCACCATATCGAACGCACTGCGGAAGATGTCATCGGCGAGGTGGGGGCTGAAGTTGTAGTATTCTGGGAGTAAGCCCAGGTGCGCGGCTTGTTCTTGCATTTCTTTAGCGCGCACGCCCTGCATGATGAGCCGATTGTAGTCGCCGATGAGGTCATCTATTTCGGCTTGCTCCGCGGGGGTAAAATCGCGGGGGACGAGGTCGCGATAGTGTTCGAGGCTCAGTTGTTGTCCGGTTTCTCGTTGTTCCGCGAAGGCGTGGGTGGTGTAGTTCCACAGCCGAGTGACGCCATCTTGGTGGGTGGTCTCATCGTTGTAGACTGCGGTGGTATTGAAGGTCGCGGCTTTTTTGTGTGCCTTGACCCACGCCAGGTCGAAGCCGGCGATGCTACTGAGGCGGTCGATGTAGGCCATATCCGCCGCGCAGTCGTACTTGAAGCGGTCCACCTCATTCTGCTGCTCGTACTTGCCTAGTCTTTGGATGAGGGTGGTGAGGGCTTGTTGCCCGTACTGCCGGCGGAGGTTAGTCATCTCTGTGTCGGTGGGAGTAACTAGAGTGAAGGCTTCGTGTAGGAGGCGGGCTTGTAGGCTGCGGGTGCGCTGGAGTTGGCGGTCGGCTTGTTTAGCGTGCGCGGTAGCTCCTTCGTAGTTCGCCTGGGCGGTAGCGCGGGCGGTGAACTGTTCTTGCTGTTGGGTGATCAGGCGGGTTAGTTCTGTGACTGTCGGGGTGTCGCCGGCGTGTTCTGCCAGCTTGATGAGCTGGCGGGCGGTGGTCACGCGGTGTTGAAGCTGCTTACTGCCGCGGCGCATCTGGCGCTCGTCTAGTCCGTAGCCCGCGCCGATGGTCATAATCCGTTGCCAGCCCAGTTCGGCGCGAAACTCGGCCTGCGTGCGGAGTTCGCGGTGGAGGTGCGCCTG
>CAZSIG010000364.1:0-3009 GCA_964606195.1 uncultured Anaerolineales bacterium | reverse complement strand
AGCCCGATGTTGTTATCCATGTTGCGCCGCAGTTGCCCGGCGAGGGCGAAGTCGTTGTAGGTGGCGGCTAAGTGGTAGTGGTCATATTCAGTACCATGTGGGGCGGGGGTACTGATCCAGTCGTAGGCGTCGCCGCCGAGGGTCTGGTAGATGGCGACGGCGTCGTCGATGGAGCGTTCGCTGCTGAGGGCGGGATGATCGCGCGTCTCGTGGAGGGCGGCGCGGAGGGTGCTGACCAGTTCGGCGCGTTCTTTCGGCGTATCCAGCTTCAGCTTGTGGGCCTTAGCCAGGCTCGCTAGACCGGGAAAATCGGCGGGATTTTTTTCTAATGCGGGGGCATGTTGTTCAAATAATTCTATGGTTTCGCTGACGAACGCGGCGCGGTGGTCCGTCATGTCGATGACCGCGCCGGCGAGGTACGGTTCATTTTCCGGGGTGTGTGCCGCGGCGCTCTCCGGGGCGTAGTGGGTGCTCAAGCGGCGCTTGGATTTACCATGTTCTTCGGCGATGTCGAACCAGCCTTGTTCTTGTGCGTGGTCGTAGAGGGGGCGCAGATCCTCGAAGTGCTGGCGGGCGTAGCGCTGCGCCCCGCGCTGGGCGGCTTGATCCAGCTGGGCGGGGTCAGCTATGTGGGTAGTCTGGCGTGCTCGTGCGGCCGCGGCGCCGGTCTCTTGAATGGCGGCGTAGCTGCGCGGTTCATCGCCGACGAATAAGATCTGCCCCTGGTCGCCGTCGAAGTCGCCGCCGACCAGGGCGGCGGTCTCCTGGCTCATAAAGAGACAGCCATCGTGCGCCTGCGTGTAGGTCCAGAACTCTTGGAGGTCTGGATTAGCGGCGATCTCTAGGAGTTGTAGCCCGGTACGTTCGCGTTCGGGGAGGTTCTCGGAGGCTTCAGCGAGTTGGCGGTGCAACTCGGCGGCTTCTTGTGCTGCGGCTTCACCAGTGCGGCGTTGCGCGGGAGTGGGGGTGGTCAAGGCGTGGTCGAGTTTGGGGGTGAGCTGGTCCTGGGCTTTTTGGCGGTGGTTGATCTCCGCGAGATTAGCTTCGATGGTGGCGACGCGTTTTTGGAGTTGCGTGGGAGGTACGGCGGCGGCGCGGTCGCGTTCCAAAAAGTACAATTCCGCGTCATTGGTTTGGCGCAGTTCCTGAATGCGCGTGGCGTGGGCGGTGATCTCGCGGTGGAGTTGGCGGATGACGCGCCGGCGGTAGGGGGTGCGGGGTAGGTTGCGCCAGTCGCTTTGGTGTTGCGCGGTCTGCCAGGCGTGGTAGAGTTCGCCGGTCTGGGTCCCCTCCAGTAGGCGCAGGCCCTCGGCGCGGGCGCTCTCCACCGTGGCGAGATTGTGGCGCAGGCGGATGAGGTCGTCGCCGGCGCGAATGGGGTAACGGAAGGCGATGACGTCGCCGGCGGGCATGGTGGGATCGATGACGTAGCCGGCGGGGAGCCAGTTGCGATGGCCGCGCCACGAATCGGGCTGCCACTGCCGCGTGGGGACGCGAATACCGCCCCCTTCGGCGATTTCTTTATACGTGCGGCGGAGGTAGTCGCCTAGCTTCTGTTGGACGAAGGGGTGGTGTAATAGGTTAGTCTCCGGTTCGAGGGTAGCGAGAAAGGTGGCGACCTGATTGGCGAAACGGGGGTTATCAGCAGTTTCAGCGTCATCTGCGGCGGCGGGTTCCTGTCCGGGGGGCAAATCTGTTTCATGCTCCTCGGCTTTGGCTACAAAGTGCATCACGCGCAGGGCAGCCTCGCGGTCGGTGCGTGCCGCGGCGATGTCCTGGAGTAACTCATCAGCGCGGTCTTGGTAGGCGCGCATGACGACGTCGGGGGCGAACCATTGGGTGAACTGTCCGGAGAGCTTGGTGCGGCGGCGGCTGTCGCTGACGCCGGCGTTGGCGAAGGCGACGCGTTCCAGCGTATGCGTGCCCTTGGCTAAGCCAAATCCTTTGAAGGAGCTATCGGGCAGAATGACCTGATAGCCTTGTTCTTCTAGTTCGGGAGGCATGACGCGAAACGTCCCCTTGGCGGCGATGTCGTGGTCGTCTTGGACGGTGGCTAGGCGGAATTGGAGACCGGGGAGCTGCTGGCGGGAATTAGTCTCGATTTGTAACCGTTGATACATTTCGCGCGCCAGCAGGCCCGCGCAGTCATCGGTGCCCAGTTCGCCCTCGTCGACCACGGTGACCGCGACGTTGGTGAGGACGCGGGGGGCGGTCAGGCCGTTGCTCAGCCCGATGCCGGAGTAGGCCATCGTCTTCTCGACGGTGTCGGAGCTGCGTTGCCCCCAATGGGCGTCCTTAGCAAACAAAAAATCGCCTCGTTTCTTGGCGCCGGTAGCGGCGACGAGGCGATAGCGGGCGCCCGCGATGGTGAGCCCCTCTGCGGCGGTCTGGCGTACGTCTGCGAAGTACTCTTCGCGGCCGGCGTGGTCTAAGCCGGCGGGGGGCGGGGGGACGTGGACGACGACGAGTTCCATATCGGGATGGAGGGCGTGGAGGACGGTGTTGTCACAGGCGACGGTGTAGGTTTCCGCGCCGGCGAGTTGGACGGGCGTGCCGTCCAGATTGTAGACGGGGAGGTGATAGCGTTGCGATTTGGCGGGGGCTAATTTGATGTAGGTCCCCGCGGCGAGGGCTCCTTGCTCGGCGGCGGGTTGGGCGGCTTGGTAGAAGCCGTGGTCGGGGATATGGATGCCGCGGGTTAAGTGGGCCAGCACCTGGGCTTGTCCGGCGGTGGTAGGGGGGACGTAGAGGAGCGGGTGGTCGGGGTGCTCGGCTGGGGGGGCGAGCGGGACATCTTCGGGGGTGAGGCTGACGGTGCCATCGGGCTGGAGCACGTAGGCGGTAGCGCGGGGGGGCGGGGGTGCTGGTGGTGGTGGTGGTGTGGTTGTGGGGGGGTGTTCAGGAGGGGGGAGGAGGGAGGTCGCGGCTAGTCCGCCGCTGCCGCTGGGGGGGGGCGGTTTAGACGTGGTGGCTGCGTTGCGCGTATAGGCGGTGGGGTGGCGGGTGCTG
>CAZSIG010000363.1:2052-4624 GCA_964606195.1 uncultured Anaerolineales bacterium | reverse complement strand
TCTGCGTTCTCCGCGTCCTCGGCGGTAAAAATAACCCGAAGTTGCGTAAGTCCTAACTTATAGTTTCGCCATGACTTCGTAAAATTGGCTCTTGGGTAGTTCGCGGGGTAGGGCAAGTTTCCCTATCTGCCGTATTCGCGATTACCCTAAACGGCGGCTAGGGAAAGCTGTCCTACGGGTCATTATCAGTCCCAACTATAGGGGTGTAGTATGAGTATGAAAAGTTTTTTCTTCTTGTGGATTATTCTCATCTTTCTAGTAATTGTGCCGAATGGCGTGATCACCGCTTACGCGCAAGACACTACTATAAGATACGTCGCGCCTTCCGGTGATGATACCGGCGCGTGTGCTGACCATACCGCGCCCTGCCATACGATTCAATACGCGATAGATCAAGCGGCGGCGGGCGATGAGATATACATCGCGTCGACCGATAACGCCGCGCTCGCGGTTTACACGGACACGACCGACGCGGTGATTACGCTCGACAAAAATCTCACCTTGCGGGGTGGCTACGTTTATCTCAATAACATGGGAATCGCTACCTGGCTCCCCAGCCCCGCCCCCGCGATAGTGGATGGTGAGCAGTCGCGCCGCGCCCTCTACGTCAGCGGTGACATAACTGCGACGGTAGAATTGTTATCTCTGGTCAATGGTCACGCGGAACGGGGGGGTAATGTCTACGTTAAAGAGGCGCGTGTTAGTTTCATTGCCACACCGATTATGAGCGGCACCGCCACTTACGGCGGCGGAATGTATCTGCAAGACTGCCGCGCCGCCCTTGATCCCAGCGATCTACTGGATGGCTTCGATGCGGGAGATTTGGGAGGGGATGCCCTCGCGCTCCTCAGCGGCTTGCTTCTCGTCCAGAACAACACCGCGGAGTATGGCGGCGGTGTGTATGTGAGTGGCGGAATGCCGATGCTGAGTGGTTTGGGTGTATATTCCAATACCGCGACTGTCGATGGGGGCGGGTTGTATCTGGAAGAGAGTGGGGTAGTTATCGCGGGGGGCGTGATAATGCAAAATCGTGCGGAGAATGAAGGCGGCGGTTTTTATCTGACGAACAGCGCGGCGCGCATCGCGGGCACCGCGGTTTACTCTAACACCGCGGTGAACGGCGCGGGTTTTTACCTGAATGGGCCTCTCGCCTTCTCCGAGCTAACCGTACCGATCATCGCCAATAGTTACGTGCGTTATAATCGCGCCACCGGCGATTACGGCGGTGGTTTCTATTTCGAACAGGCGATTGCCGGCGCGATTAACAACATCATCGCGAATAATTACGCGCCCGATGGCGCGGCGATGTACCTATGGGCATCTTCACCGCAATTTTATCACAGCACCATAGCGCGTAACAGCGGACAAACCGGCATCTATTTAACACATAAGCCGGGCGCGTTATGGCCGCCCGTGGCGCCAATTCCCAGTTTACCCTCTTTCACTAACACCATCGTAGTCACTCACACCACCGCGCTACAGGTCGATACGAGCGAACTGCCTGCGCCGTTGGAGAATAACGCCACGTTGAACGGTACGCTGTGGTACGGGAATGATACGGACACTGCGGGGGCGGGAATTGTAACTATCGGCGATACGAACGTGTACACCGCGCCGCTTTTCACTTGTACTGGCGATCCGCCCGACTGCGCGAAGCCCTATCACATCTTGACCGACTCCATGGCAGTAGATGCTGGAGTGGAAATTAGATTAACATTGCCGGTTACAGATCTGCTAGTTGATATCGACTTACAAACGCGTCCCTCCGGCAGCAGCTATGATCTCGGCGCGGATGAAGTTGTGAGCGACGCGTACAGCGTTTGGATATTCCCGCCGCTGTCTTCGCGGGCTGCCACGCTGGGACAGACGGTGACGCATACTCATTGGCTACTCAACACCGGCACTCAAACTGATACTTATACCGTCACTTTTCACAGCGACGCGGGTTGGAGCGAATATCGCGGCGCGTCCACGATTCGATTGGGCGCGCAGACCAGCCGCACATTGCAAATATCCGTGGTGATGCCGGACGAAGTTGCCGAAGATGTGACCGATACTGCCTATATTACCGCGACATCTCAGAATTCCTCCGACACGCGCGCCCGCGCTATGGCGGTGACTTCGGTATTTACAGAGGAGTATGAGATATTTTTACCAGCGGTGCTGAAGGATTTTAGTGAATGAGGTAGCATCGTGCAGGCGCAGGCTCTAGCCTGCGAACTAAACGCGCTTGACTCAAAAGAGGTGATTCTGGTGCGACGTATTTTGATGACGCTACATGCTGCAACTATAGTGCGGCGATCTCAATATAGGGCACGCGTTCGTCTAATCGATCGTGAAAATCTCTCGCGTCGTCCCAGCATACGGTGTACAAGCTGCTATGATAGGCGATATGCGCATATTCTCGCGCCACTGGTAACAGTGGATCACGTTCGGTCAAACCCAACATCAAATACGCGTATCTCCGTTCCGCTGCCAAGTTGTACACTTCGCGCAGTACCGCGCGAAAAGTATCAGGATCGTTATTTGCCACACAAATAAAGCTGGCATACGCGGAATTGATATGTTCCCC
>CAZSIG010000363.1:0-1952 GCA_964606195.1 uncultured Anaerolineales bacterium | reverse complement strand
AACTGCTTCGCCGCGCCTTCGCGACGCAAAAATACTACAATTTCGCGCAATTGCTCCAGCGTCCCGCGACTTATCTCGTAAGGCGATGACAATTTCGGTTTAGGCTTACGCAAGATGATGCCCAGCGTGTGGATACGCGCCAGTTCGCGCAACGTGGGGAAATAGCGGCGCGAGTGGTCAACTAGCACCCCGCGCGCCGTCATATTCTCGTTCGAAATCGCGGCGAAGTATGCCACAACACGTCCATCGGCGTGGAGTTCGCGCAGTTTCGGTAACCCGCGCGATAGTACCCAGCGTCCTTGATATTGCTCCGCGACGCGTAGTTGCCCGATGTAGCCTAGTTCTTGCGCTTGCCCATTTATGAAATGCGGGCGTGTTCCGCGGCAGATGACCCCCGCAATCTCTCCACTTGGTTGATGTCGCGCAATTAGCACTTGCGAGAATCGCCCCATCGCCCCGCAACCCAAGAAGTAGTTAGGTTCGCGCTCAAAGGTGACGGTGATGCGTCCCGGCATTGCACTGCTTGCCAGCAGGCGGCGTAAATCCGCGTCATCTTTTTCTGTAGCCAACTCAAAACTAAATTCCATCTATTTTCCTCAGGCAATTAGCTTTCAGCTAATATGCTTCAGTCCGAATTTCATTCCATGTTTTTTGAACGTCTCCTGGCGAAACAGGCGGCTGTAAACCGCGTAGATACCCAAACGATAGAGCGAACCCATGTTCGTCTTGAAATCCCACGCGCGGCGGATTATCGCGCCGATACTGTTGAATTCGGCGCGGCAGTGAAAGCCCGCGGTGGTCAGTTCGTCCGCGATCATCAATTTCGGTTGAAACGCGGCGTAGTTGAAGCGGTATTCGGGGTGCAGCCACCACTTGCCATCGTAGAGCAATCGTCCTTCGGCTTGTAACCGCGCATATAGCGGCGTGTGTGGATAGGGCATCAGCACGTTGAACGCGGCGAAGGTGAAGCGGTTCTCCAGCGCGAATTCCAGCGTGCGTTCGATGGTCTCGCGCGTGTCGTAGTCATAGCCGATGGTGAACGCCGCCCAAGTTTGCAGCCCGTAATCGCGTAGTATCTCCAACTGCGGTTGGTAATCATCAAATCCGCCGATGAGATTGGGGGCTTTGTGCATCGCGCGCAGGTTTTCGGGTACAATCGACTCGAAGCCGATAACGTTGCCCAGACAGCCGCTCTCGACCATCAATGCCATCAGCTCGCGGTCTTGCGTCATGTCTATGCTGCCCTGCGAGACCCATTTGACGTTCAGCGGAATGAGGGCGCGAAACAGTTCCTTCGCGGCTTCGTGATTAGCTAGAATGTTGTCATCCACGAAGAAAAATTCGCGGCGGTCTTGCGCCGCGATTTCCTGTACCACTTCGCGCGCCGCGCGGCAATATTGTGTCTGATTGAAGAACGCGCTGACCGCGCAGAATTCGCAGCGAAACCGACAGCCGCGACTAAATTGCAACAGGGTGATGGGCAGATAGCCTTTGCCCTTGAATATATCGCGCCGCGTGATTACGCCGGGCTGCGGCGTACCGACCGCGGCGCGGTAAACCGGTTTCAGTTCACCGCGCCGCGCGTCGGCGATGACCTCGTGCCATAGAAACTCCGCGTCGCCAATATAAATGGCGTCCGCGTGTTTCGCCACTTCCTGCGGCAATAGTGTGGCGTGCATTCCACCCATGATGACCGGCACGCCACGGGCGTGGTACGCCGCGCTGATCTCATAGGCGCGACGCGCGGTGAAGGTCTCTACCGTGATAGCGACTAAATCGGTCGGCTCGTCGTAGGGAATCGGCTCCATGCGGTCGTCGTACAGCGCGATTTCCACATCAGGTGGGGTCAGCGCGGCGATGACGCCGAGTTGGAGCGGTTCCATGCGCGCTTCGTCTACAAAGAGGCTGTGCTCTAAGCGCCCGATGTTCGGCTTGATTAGGGTAAGTTTCAT
>CAZSIG010000362.1:0-4627 GCA_964606195.1 uncultured Anaerolineales bacterium | reverse complement strand
CCGCGGACGGGGGCTTAGAGCACCGGTATAGCCGCGGTCTACGCTTAAGTTGACGCATATGGGGGGGGTAAAAAATACCTTAGTATTCTTCGTGTCCTTTGTGGTTAGCTTGCCACTTACTATTTAACTATTACTTCAAGTTTCACATTCTGGAACGCGATAAATGTTACGGAAACTGTTTCGTCTCAATATCACATTGCAACTGATCCTGTTTTTAGGATTGGCTAGCGTGCTTCCCTTGCTGGTGCTGGCGGGAGCATCGTATATTACCTCGCGGTCTGTCATTCAAGAAGATGTGGCTAACTACACGCGCGCCCTGATGTTGGAACAGAAAAACTATCTGGAGTTGGTTTTAGAGGGTGTCGAAGGACTGATCGTCAATGTCTCCGGCGTAGAGGACATCAAAAACGCCATTGACGACGAAGACCGTCAAGTATCCCGCGACACCTATACCGACCTCGCGACACATGCCAAGATCGGCTACATTCTCAGTGGCTACACCAGCGTGAAAGGGTTGGTCTCCATAGACATCTTCACCCCCGGCGGCGCGCACTACCACGTAGGGGACACGCTGAATGTGAAAGATATCAACCAAGAGGCTCTCGAACGTATTCGCGCGGAGACATTGGCATCGGACGAGTTGATTCTATGGACAGGAGTTGAGGATAACGTCAATGCCAACTCCGCGTATGAAAAAGTCGTCACTGCGGCGAAACTATTCAAGGTTGTCGATCTGGAAACTTTGCAGGAGAGACCCGGCGCGCTGCTGTTAGTCAACTACAGCGTGGATAACCTGTACGATCATTTCAGCCAGTTGAATCTAGGCAAGGGCGCGTACATGATCATTGTGGACGCCAAAGATCGCTTGATCTATCACCCGAACAAGGAGATGATCGGCTCGCGAGTTTCCCCACAATTTTTGGAACAACTGAGTGGCGACTACGGCTCGTTCGTGACCGCGCTAGACAATCGTAGGATGTTCGTGACGCACACGAAATCTGACCTCAGCCAGTGGACTTTGATCATTCTGGTGCCCTTCAAGAACCTGACCGCCAGCGCGGAGACGATAAAAAATACCGCGATATTAGTTACGATTATCAGTTTTATCTTCATCGCCCTGATCGCGGTCGGCGCGTCGCGAACTATGGTCGAACCGGTCAAACGGATAACCGATTCCTTCAAACAGATTCAAGCGGGTACTTTTGATTGGCGAAAACGCTTCGCGGTGAAAAGAGTAGACGAAATTGGAGAGTTGATTCGCTGGTTTAACGCTTTCTTGGATAGTCTGGAGGAACAGCGCCGCGTGGAGAAGGAGTTGATTCGCGCTAAAGAGCAGGCGGAGACCGCGAACCGCGCCAAGAGCGCGTTTTTGGCGAATATGAGCCACGAGTTGCGTACTCCATTAAACGCCATTCTAGGTTTTTCGCAGCTCATGGCGCGCGATGCGGCGCTCACTCCTACGCAAAAGGAAAATCTGGAAACTATCGGCAGAAGTGGCGAGCATCTATTAGCCTTAATCAACGATATTTTGGAATTATCCAAAATCGAAGCCGGACGCATCGTGCTGCAAGAGGAAAACTTCGATCTGTCCAATCTGCTCTTGGGATTAGAGGAGATGTTTCGCCTGCGCGCCGAAGCGAAGGGATTGACGTTACTCTTTGAAAGTGATGCCAACGTGCCGCGATATGTGCGCGCGGATGCGGGTAAACTGCGCCAGATATTGATCAACATGCTGAGCAACGCGGTCAAGTTCACTTATGAAGGGGGTGTTACCCTGCGCGTCAAAACCGCAAATAATATCAACTGGAAGAAGAATGAAGATCGCACACTCTTGCCGGGTTCTGTCACCAGTTTACATTTTGAAGTGGAGGACTCGGGCATCGGCATCGCGTCGGAGGAACTAGATTCTGTCTTCGACGCCTTCGTACAAACCTCCAGCGGGCAACAATCGCAGCAGGGCACCGGGTTGGGAATGCCGATCAGCTATCAATTTGTACAGATGATGGATGGCGAAATAAGTGTGAACAGCACAATGGGCAAAGGCTCGCTGTTCAAGTTCGATATTCGCGTAGAGGTAGTAGACGCGGTAGATGTACCGACAGTCCAATCCAAACAGCGCGTCATCGGTTTGGAAGCGGGACAGCCAACCTTCAAGCTGTTGATCGTCGAGGATTTGGAATCCAATCGCAAAATATTGGTCGAACTCTTGCAACCGTTGGGATTTGATGTCCGCGTGGCAATAAATGGGCAAGAGGGAGTCACCATTTGGCAAGAGTGGCAGCCAGATCTAATCTGGATGGATATGCGTATGCCGGTGATGGATGGCTACGAGGCGACGCGGCATATCAAAGCGGCGTGTAGGGGCAATAACGATTGTTCGCCACCGATCATCATCGCCCTAACCGCCAGCGCGTTCGAGGAGGATCGCGCCGCCGTGTTAGCCGCGGGGTGCGATGATTTTCTGCGTAAACCGTTCAAGGAAGCGGATATCTTTGAACTGATGCACAAGCACATGGGGGTGCGGTATCTGTACGAAGAGCAAAAACGTCCTTTCAAAGAGAGACATAAAGGATCAACTAAAGAGTTGTTATCCCCCGCCGCGCTTGCTGAGCTACCCCCCGAATTGTTGGATGCGCTGGAACAAGCCACCATCCGCAGTCAATTTAACAAGATTGTTGATCTCGTTGACCAAGTTCGCGATTATAACCCTCCACTATCTACCGCGCTGCGAGAATTGGCAGATAACTTCGAGTATGATAAGATTATAAAGCTAATACAAAGAGTGGGAGAGAGAAAATGACTGACGAGCAGATGACCGCGCCGCAAGTGAGCGTCTTAGTCGTCGATGATACCCCCGATAATTTGCGGCTCTTATCTCGAATGCTGAGCAAGCGCGGGTATAATGTGCGCCCTGTACCTAGCGGTAAGCTCGCGCTGACCTCCGCGCAGGCAGAACCACCGGACTTGATTCTGCTGGATATTATGATGCCGGAGATGGATGGCTACGAGGTCTGCGAGCGATTAAAGGATGACGAAAATACGCGCGACATTCCGGTGATCTTCCTCAGCGCGCTGAGCGAGGTACAGGACAAGGTGAAAGCCTTTGCCGTCGGCGGCGTAGATTACATCACCAAACCGTTTCAGGCTAAGGAAGTGCTGGCGCGCGTGGAGACACACCTGGCGCTGCGCGAGTTACAGAAGGGACTGGAGGAGAAAAACGCGCAGTTGCGGCAGGAGATCGCAGCGCGCCAGAAGGCAGAGCAAGGGTTGCGCGAATATCAGCGGCAGCTAGAAGCGTCGTATGAACGGGAACAAAAGCGGCGGCAACTCTCAGATACCTTGCGCGAGGTCGCGAAGATCGTCAGCAGTACATTGGAACAGGAAACAGTGTTGAGTTTAATCCTGGATCAATTGGAGAAGGTAGTCACTTACCACCGCGCCACAGTTTTGATACTGAATGACGATGGCGATGAGCTTGAAGTAGTGGGAGGCAGAGATAAATCGGGGCAGGAGATAAAACGCGATAGGGTTGACGCTTATAGATATGCCCTCAACGCGGCAGCCCTGACCGAAAAACAGCCGATTCTATTGCCAGATGTAACTCAGGACGAACGTTGGCAACCCGATGGCACCATGACCGTGATACGTTCGTTCATTAACGCGCCGCTGCTGGCGCAAGACCGCCCGGTCGGCTTGCTCGCCTTGGGGCGCAGTGACGATACGCCATACAACGAAGATGACGCGCAGACCGTCTTCGCCTTCGCCAGTCAAGTAGCGGTGGCGTTGGAGAACGCGCGGCTTTACGAATACGAAATGAAAGAGATCGCGCGCGAGATGGAAATCGCGCGACAGATTCAAGTCAGCCTATTGCCCCTCGACGCGCCGAAGTTGCTCGGCTTAGACATCGCGGACATCTCGCAGCCCGCGCGGCAGGTGGGGGGCGATTTCTACAATTACTTCGTTTTCAGTGGAGACAAATTAGGCCTCGCGGTCGGCGATGTATCGGGCAAGGGGATGCAAGCCGCGTTGATGATGGCGTTGGCGTTCGGCTTATTGACGAATGAAGTGCGCCGCGAACTTGCTCCAGCGGTGTTTCTCTCGCGCCTGAACGAGAAATTGTGGCCTTACACGCAGCGAAATAAGATGAACACCGCGTTGGCTTACATGGTTCTGGAACCTCCAGAGAATGAGGATGCTGGTTGGTGGGATTTGCAGGTCGCGAACGCGGGGGTAGTTTCACCATTGATACGCTACAATGACGGCACGGTAGAATGGCTTAACATCGGCGGCTTGCCGCTCGGGACGATGCAAGACGCGCAGTATGTGGGAGTGCGGCATCCTCTCAGCCCCGGGGATATGGTAATTCTGAGCAGCGACGGCGTGGTAGAGGCGATGAACGAAGAGGGAGAACTGTACGGTTTTGAACGGTTGACCGAATGTGTGGCTAACGCGCCGCGCCGCGGAGCTTGGGACATCTTGGAGTGGGTCCTGAACGATGCGCGCGATTTCGTGGGCGATGCGGAGATGCACGATGATTTGACCTTGATCGTAGTTCTCGTTCGAGATAATAGGTAGTTACCATGAGCGGTGCCACACCGCCAATGAACGAAAATCACCGCGCCGCGGT
>CAZSIG010000361.1:0-4651 GCA_964606195.1 uncultured Anaerolineales bacterium | reverse complement strand
CAGAGGGCGCCGAGGACGCAGAGAAAAGAAAACAGAAAAGATTTTCGCGGTTATAGACGCTCATCAACATTCATTAAAAGTCATTTTTGCTATGTTGATAGAACCCTACCTTCAAACCTCAGCGTTCTCCGCGTCCTCAGCGGTAAAATTAGCCTGAACTTGCGTAAGTTCTGTTTAATAGAACACAACGCCCATGATGCCAAAACATAGATCGAGCAGGCGATGCCGGACGCGAGGTGCGCCACACCTTTTTTGCTACGCGGGGTGTTTTGCGGTATACTGAAAGCGATGGCATATCTTTTAGAATATAACGAGATGCCGCGATGGGGAGCGATCTGTGCTTACCAAAGATGAGATTATCGAGATATTACGAGAACAGGTTCCTTACCTTGCCTCCGCGTATGGAGTGCAAAGAATCGGCTTGTTCGGTTCTTATGCCAAAGACGAACAAACCGCAGATAGTGACGTGGATGTCGTAGCGGAATTCGAGAAACCCATCGGATTTGAGTTTGTGGAATTTGTGGAGTATCTGGAACGAATATTAGGCAAAAAAGTAGATGTGTTGACGCGCAGCGGTATACAGAGTATTCGCGTTGCCAGAATTGTTAAGGACATTGAGGAAAACATCGTATATGTCTGACCGAACTGATCAAGATTTTCTGGATGATATTCGAGAAGCACTAAACAGAATAGAGATTTATACTGCAAAG
Organism: uncultured Anaerolineales bacterium; assembly: GCA_964606195.1. Lineage (GTDB taxonomy): Bacteria > Chloroflexota > Anaerolineae > CAZSIG01 > CAZSIG01 > CAZSIG01. The sequence continues at coordinate 3,941 of CAZSIG010000361.1, read as the reverse complement.
ATGACCTACGCGGATTTTTTAACGGATACCAAAACACAAGACGCGGTGATTCGAAATATTGAAATCATTGGTGAAGCTGCCAAAAACGTGTCTATAAAACTACGCGGTCAACATCCGCATGTGCCATGGCGAGGTATGGCTGGCATCAGGGATAAGCTGCTTCACCATTACTTTGGCATCAATCTTGATATTGTTTGGCATGTAGTAAAAAGCGAACTGCCAGATGTTGCATTGCAAATAGAAGAGATTGTGAAAAGTTGCTAGACATAGATCCACTCGGGTGAGACATTAGGCGCGGTAAACTCCGCGCCATCTTTGCTACATGTCTGCGGTAACTGCGTAAATAAGCAGCCACTTTTGACTTTTACACAGCGCGGTGGTATATTTAGAGCAGGTGATAATGAAACGATGGTGTTGATAAATTAGGGAGGTGCGCGATGAGTATTAAGAAGCTTTTTAGTGTGATTGTAGTTTTAATGGTCATAGTTAACTGTACCGCGATGGCTGCCCCACTCACCGACAACATTACCCCCCCCGCGGAGACCGCCAAACTCATTTTCATCCATCACTCCTGCGGAGAAAACTGGCTGACAGATTGGGATGGGGGTCTGGGACTTGCCCTGCGCGACAACAACTACTTCGTCAGCGACACGAATTACGGTTGGGGACCGCACAGCGTTGGCGATAATACCGACATCGGGCATTGGTGGAACTGGTTTCGCGGTCCGGACAGTCAAACTTACCTGAACGCCCTCTACACCGAATATGGGCAACATTCCGAGTACACTCGCCTCCCTGACCCCGCCCCTAATCGCGAGAACGAAATCATCATGTTCAAGTCCTGTTTCCCCAACTCCTATCTAGGTGGAAATCCGAACGCCGCGCCGACGACGGGCGACAATCCCCTGCGCGGTCAAGAGAGTGGCTCAGGGCAACACACCGTTGCCAACGCGAAGGGCATCTACAACGACTTGCTGGAATACTTCGCCACTCGCCAGGATAAACTGTTCATCGCTGTAACCGCGCCGCCGCAGGTACAAGCTGAGACCGACGCGACGCACGCCGCCAATGCGCGCGCCCTTAACAACTGGCTGGTGAACGATTGGTTGGCGGACTATCCATACGATAATGTGGCGGTGTTCGACTTTTACAACGTCCTGACCAGCAACGGTGGCAACATCGAAACCAACGACGCGGGGGCAGAAACGGGTAATCATCATCGCTGGTGGAACGGCGCGGTGCAACATATTCAAGCTGTGAATAACAACTATTCGGCTTACGGCGTCGATGACAGCCATCCCACCTCTGCCGGTAATCAGAAAGCGGTCGCGGAATTCGTACCGCTGCTTAATCTATACTATCATCGCTGGAAAGCAGATGCACCTGCCGCACCCGCGACACCTGCCGCCGCAGTGGCAACTGTCGCGGTCGATTCAGCCGCTGAACCAACCGCGACTACAGCGGTGCCGACCGCTACTCCGATGGCTGAACCTACCGCTGTGGAACTCACCCCCGGACAGTACACCATAGTTTTTCAAGAAGGCGTCAGCCCTGACGCGAGCTACGCGGGAACGAGCGACGCGATTCTCGCCAGTGACGCCGAGCCGAACGCCAACTTGGGCGCGACGGAGAACTTGGAAACTTTCTTCGGGGAAGGAGAGGAGATGCGGCGCAGTTTGATACGCTGGGAACTCTCCGGTTTGCCCGCGAACGTCTCCGTAGAATCCGCCACCATCGAACTATATCGCTACGACGGTGACGCCGCCAGCGAGATGGAGGTCGCGCTCTACCGCGTGACCGAAGATTGGACTGAGGGAACCGGCTCCGATTTGTGGCCTGCCGCCGATTATGTTCCTAACGGTGCTACATGGAATGAAGCCGCACCGGGCGCGGCTTGGAGCGAGCCGGGTGGTAATTACGACGCGGCTGTTGTGGCGCGGGCGACTCTACCGCTGGGAATGAACAACGACTGGATTAGCTTGAATGCCACCGCCGCGGCGCGGTCGTGGATAGAACAAGATGCACCAAATTATGGGGTATTGTTGCGCCCAGAGAGTGGGGATTACACTTATCATTACTACGCCAGCAGCGAATACGCCACACCGGAACAGCGTCCGCGTTTGACCATCGTTTACACAGTTGGAGACGAAACCGCGCCAGATTCGGACTTACCCCCTGTAGTGGGATTGATGCTCAGAATCTATCGCGCGGTGATTTTAGAAAGCCAAGCGAAAAATTAGAGTTGTTCTCTAATAAGCTGGGCAGAAAATAGGACGCGGATTTTCGCGGATTCACGCGGATAAATAGATTGAATCCTGAAAATCCGCGTGAATCCGCGTCCAATATGATTACTTACCCATCCAAAATTTTATTTGGGAACAAGTCTATTAGTGACAAAGCTTAAACTATGCTAGATTTACAAACTATCGTCAATACTCAATATCTACCAGTGACCTCAACCCCGCGGTTGTTATACGTGCTAGTTGAAGTTGTCCCCGGCGAGATGCCGACGCGCCGCGTGCCGGTCAATCTCGGCTTGGTTGTAGACGTGAGCTATTCCATGTACGTGCCCACCGTCTCCGATGGGCTGTTCGAGAAACTATATCGCCTGGGATACATTAAGGGCGAACGATTGCGCGATGGCTTACCCGTTTGGGAAGTGCGCGACGTGCCCAAAGATATGTTACAAGATTGCCCGCGCAGTATAAAACCGGTCAAAGAGGCGCTGCGCGAGGTTCTCGAACATTTAGCGGATGAGGATTACTTCTCACTGGTCATCTTCGCCGACCGCGCCGAGCTGGTCATTCCGGTGCGACCGGGCACGCAGCGGGTCAAACTGTTGAAACCTATAGACAGTTTGGATGAAGCGGGGGGCGCGGATGAGACGCGCATGGCAGAGGGACTTAGAATGAGCCTGGAGCAAGTGCAATCCGGGGGAAAGGCGGGCAAACCGTCAACCCAACATGTGACGCGATTGTTGGTGCTCAGCGATGGTATGGTTTTGGACAAAGAAGAGACTTTCAATCTGGCGCAACAGGCTGCCCGCGCCAATGTCGTCATCAGCACATTGGGAATAGGAACACAATTCAACGAAGACTTGCTGATTAAAATCGCGGAGTCTACCGGTGGACATGCGCACTTCGCCAAAGACGCGGACGAAGTGCCCGATTTTATGATGAACGAACTGCATCGTTCTCAGTCTATCGCCTATCGCAATCTGGAACTGAAGTTGAATGTACCACAAGGGGTCGTGCTGCGCCGCGTGCATCGCATCAAACCAGCCATCACCGACCTCGGCGCGCCGCAGATGGTCGACCGCAGCGCGAATTTTCCATTAGGTGATTTGGAACGCGCCGCGCCGCCAAGTCTGTTATTGGAATTACAGGTTCCGCCGCGCCCGGAAGGTAAGTACCGTCTGGCAAGTATGGTGCTGGCTTATGATGACCCGTGGAACGAAACTCCGCCCAAAGTGCGGCGCGATTTAATCGTGGAATATACCTCAGACGAGAAATTGACCGCGCAGCTGAACTCTCGCGTGATGAACTTCGTCGAGACGGTGAGCGCGTTTAAGTTGCAAACTCGTGCTTTGCAGGACTTAGAGCGCGGCGATACCGAAGCGGCGACGGTGAAATTGCAGGCGGCGGCGACGCGGTTGTTAGATTTGGGAGAAGATGAGTTAGCGAGAGTGGCACAGCAAGAGGCGTTGAATCTATCACAGCGCGGACAGATGGCGGCGGAGGGTACTAAGCGACTGCGGTACGCGACGCGCAAGTTGAAGGGGTAATGGTAGACGGCGGTAGTCGGTAGACAGTTAGGACGCGAAAAGCACAGAGTTTTCTGTACAATAAGTTGCCCGTCACTTCAGAAAGTGACGGGCAACTGTTTAACTACTGATTGCTGACAGATTTAAACTTTACTCCGCGTCGCGGTTAGTGGGACAC
>CAZSIG010000360.1:0-4654 GCA_964606195.1 uncultured Anaerolineales bacterium | reverse complement strand
AAAGGTTTTGGCATCGCTCCTCCTCGACACGCCTCACGTTATTCATCCGTGCGGAAGCTGATTTCATAGTTTTTGATATACGCGGTTTCCTCCGCAGATAACCCATATATCATGCCCAATAAGTCATCGATGTGATCGATGATATGTTTGCTCTGGCGCGGGTAGAATTCCTGCCAGGTGATGTATCCCTTCGCGTATCTGCCGCGCTTCAGCACCGAATTATCCTGATAATCGCGCATCAATTCATCGACCGCCTTGCCAAGTTCGCGGTATACTTGGTGGTGTCCTTCTTCAAAGGTAAAGGGGAAAGAATATATTTCACTTTTGTTGAGATGGAAATCATCCGAGTACAAATTCCAGTACCAATAAAAAAGTGATGAATTGATAAGAGCTATTATAGTTTTGCCAATTTGTTCGGATTGCGCGAATAACTCGAACAGAGTGGAAGACATCCCCGGTTTGCCCGTTGCCTTTAAGTAGGTGGGCAAGAAATCATATGCCTTCAGCCAATATTGACCTACACCATGATAATAAAAACGCCATTCACCATTGAGATAATCGCCAATTGTGCTAGGTAGTAAGAATAACTTATGCGCAATACCGCGTTCAGTTTCTCCACCTAGTTTGGGCCATCCCAGATGATGTGGCAAATCGGTGATTTCCGCGTACATCAAACTATCCATCATTTCCCACTCTTCTCCGTAGTGCCACCGATTTAGTTTTGTAGATTCTAATCGCGCGGGTTCCTCTAGCGCGGTTTTCTTAATTCCCAGTACAATGGAAACGCGTTGTTCCGCTTCTGGAAACACCTTTGCTGGGCGTTTACTGAAATTAGCCACACGAATATTAGCATAATTCTCTTTCAACATCTCGCGTAACATCGCCATCCGCTCCGAACAGACCAGCGATAGCGGCACAATCATCCCCAAGCGGCTGCCGCGCTGGCCGAGACTTTCCGCCTTCTCCATCATGTAAGCGTACAGATTTCGCGTCGCGGCGCGGGTATAGCGGCTCCGATAAAAATCATCGACGGCGACATCCACGTAGGGAGGATTCCCTACCACCGCGTCGAAGCCGGGATTGCTCATCCAGGTCGCGCGCTCCAAATCGACGAAAACTTCGGGAAACTCCAAATCCCAGTGGAAGAAGTGCCGCGCCGCGCTCAGTTCACGCGTCTGGGCTAGCGCGGTGCGATAAGGCTCATCAATTTTGGCGGCGTCATCCTGCATCGCCGCGAACGCCTCGCGCCCGTAGAGCGTCAGGAATTCCTGCGCGTGCTTCACACCGAAATAGTGCGCCACGTAGATGTCCAATAATCTCTTATACGGCTGCGCGGCGGTGTCGAACTCCTGAAACAACCGCGTGCTCTCCGCGACTTCCGCGAAGGTGGCGTCGCTCAGGTTGCTGATACCGCGCATGATCTCTGCTGCGCGTAATAATCCCACGAAGGGACCGGTGAGGAAAGTCGCTTGTCCGTTGTTCTGCGGGTCTCTCATCTCCTTTTCGGCGTCCCGCGCCAACGTGCCCACCAATGAATTGCCGCAGCGCAGGTGGTGGTCTAAGAAGCTGAGCGGCGCGCCGATGGTGAAGGAGTGCAGCCACAAGCTCACTTTGGACAGCTCCACCGCCATCGAGTTCAAATCGACGCCGTAGACACACCTTTTCATCACCACGCGCTGGAGCAACTGTGTGTCGTTCAACCGCGTCTCGTCTACGGTGATACTCTGCTCCGCCAGATTCGCCAATATCGCCGCGCGCATCTCGCCGAGCATTTTCAGCACCGGATTGTCTTGCGGGTAGCGGTTGAGGATTTCAATCAGGTTATCGGTCAAGAAATCGACCGCCTCCACCAGAAAGTGCCCGCTCCCCATCGCGGGGTCGCAGACTTTGATGTTCAACAACGTCTCTCGCGCCTCATGTTCTAATTTCGCCAGCTTATTTCGCAGCGCAGGCACCGCATTCATTTGCGTGGGGTCCGCTAACCGCGCGCGTACTTCCCCAATTTGCGTCATCAGCTCCGCGAACCGCGCCGCGCGCTCCGCTAAAATCGGGGCGACGCTCTCGCGAATGATATATTTGACGACGTAATCGGGCGTATAGTACGAGCCAGACAGCTTGCGCTCCCCCTTATCTGTCTCCAGATGCACCGCGGCGCGCTCCACATCGTCGATGACTAGCCTATGTTCTAACAAACCCTCGTAAATCGCGCCCAAATGCCGCACATCGAGGTAGCCGTAATCGACCGTCTCGCCCTCGACGCGGTAGAGCATGTCGAGCGCGGGGGCGACTATCTCATCTTTGAGCTTGTGGTGCAGCAGAAAATCGTTGATAGGCGACTGCGGGTCGAACAGCCCGCCGTTATATCGCGGCACGCCCAACGCCGGCTCGCCGACATCGACCAATTTGAACAGATTGAGCAGGCGGTCGTAGATGATATTTATCCGCTGGGGGAAAGCCGCGCCGCGCTGGCACAGCGCCGCGAGACGGCGCGCTTTGTACGTCAGGCTCAGGGCGCGGTAATCGGGGTTATTTATCGGGAGCAGGTTGCGCGCCTCCGCGTAGAACATGAACAGAATCTTGTACAGCAGCGACAGCGTGGCTTCGTAAATCCTGAGAGAAACTTCCGCGCGGCGCACATCTTCGCCGCGCGCGGTACACTCCTTCACGAATCCGCCCGCTAACAAGGGAAATATCTCCTCGAAGACGAGCAGCTTGAGGTGCTCCCCGACGACGCTGGCGTAAGTCGTGCACCCCTCGCGCACCCGTTCCAAAAAGTTGCGCTCGTGGGCGTCCCTGATGAACGCGGCGCGGCGGAAGAATAACCAGAAATATTTGAACTGCGTGATATTTTCCTTTTCGAGCAATTCAACCAAATCTATCTCGTAGAATTCCGTCGCTTTGGACGAAGCCAAACGATAGTACAGCCGCCAGACGCGCCCGTTGGTCATAATGCCCCAATCGACGCCGGTGCCGGTCAGGTAATTGACGATTTGAAAGCTGGGATTGTGATTTTTGAACTCATCGCGCGGGTCATCGGCGCGTTTCTCGCTCAAGGGACGCTCCCAGTATTTCGCCTCCGCGATCGCTAGGGCGCGCCCGTAGAACGCGGCTTCATCGTCCACGAACTTATAAGCATCAGCCTTGTGCGCCGCGTCGGCGAAAAGCGCGTAATCGGGACGCTGTACGCGCCCGCCGCGATGTGTCGCGGACTGCGCGATATAAGTGAAACCGAGCAGTTCCAGCACCGGCTTGATGAACTCGTCTTCGGTCTGCGCCTCGTTCAGCGTAGGCAATACTTCTCGCTTGGCGGCGTATAATTCGCGCAGCCGTTCGTAAGACGCGGTGAGATCCTCTGCCCATTCCGCGTGCTCCGGCAGCCGCCGCGTCAGATAATGCCGCGAGAAAAGTGATTTGCTAGTGCTGATGTAGGTGGCAAAAATCATAGATTATAAGATAAGCGTCCTTTCTTTGTGAAACATGATGCGTGAGGCGTGAGGCGTGAAGATATTACGCGCTACGTTTCACGTTTTCACGTCTTCACGTTTCACGCCTCATTCCCCAAAACTCCGCGCGCAACTCCGCGAAATTCCCCGCCAAAATCGCGCCGCGTATCCGCCGCATCCAGTTTAACAGGTAGTGTACGTTGTGCATCGTCGCCAACTGCGCGCCCAGAATCTCCTTCGACTTGAAGAGGTGGCGAAGATACGCCCGCGAGAAATTTTGGCACGCGTAGCACTCACACCCTTCGTCAATCGGGCGCGGGTCATCCTTATGACACGCGTTCAGCATATTCAATCGCCCACCGTCGACCAACACCGCGCCGTTGCGTGCCATGCGCGTCGGCAGCACACAGTCGAATATATCGACGCCCCGCGCTACCGCCTCGAAGAAATCCTCCACCGTGCCGACGCCCATCAGGTAGCGCGGTTTGGGCGCGGGGAAGATGGGGATGCTCACGTCCAAAATCTCGTGCATCTCCGCTTTCGTCTCGCCCACGCTCAATCCGCCCAGCGCGTAGCCGTCGAAGTCGAGCACAGAGAGGTATGTCGCGCTCTCGGCGCGCAGTTCGGGATAAGTGCCGCCCTGCTGTATGGCGAACAATGCGAGGTCATCGCGCGTCTTCGCCGCGAGGCAGCGCTCTGCCCAGCGATGGGTGCGTCCCAGCGCGGCGCATTCGTACTCATATTCACAAGGATTGGGCGTACATTCGTCGAGCACCATCATTATCGTCGAGCCGAGCTTCTCCTGTATATCAATAACCAGTTCCGGCGTGTAGAAATGTCGCGAGCCGTCGATGTGCGACTGAAAATGCACGCCATCTTCGGTGATTTTCCGCAGTTCGGTGAGGCTCATCACCTGAAAACCGCCGCTGTCGGTTAAAATCGGGCGGTCCCAAGCCATGAACTTGTGCAAGCCGCCCAATTCCGCAATCAAATTCGCGCCGGGGCGCAGATAAAGGTGGTACGCGTTGCAGAGTATCATCGGCGCGTCTAACTCATGCAAATGGCGCGGTGTCAGTGCCTTAACCGTCGCCTGCGTCCCCACCGGTGCGAACACCGGCGTCGGAATATCGCCCCGCGGCGTATGAAAAACGCCTGCGCGGGCGCGAGTTTCTGTACATTCAGCTAAAATTTCTAATTTGAAGTTCATGGTT
>CAZSIG010000359.1:0-4654 GCA_964606195.1 uncultured Anaerolineales bacterium | reverse complement strand
CGTAAATCAGTTAAATCAGGAAAATCTGCGTTCCATTAGCTACGCGCCGACAAATCGATATAAACTCTAATAGGAGAATTTTTTAGGAGATATTATGCCAATAAATGTTCACTTCGATTTGATAGCGCGGTTTTATGACACATTCATATTCTCTTTTGATGCGACACGTATCAAGGAGTTGCTGCAAATTGAGCCGGGGGAGCTGTTGCTTGACGCGGGCGGCGGGACGGGACGCATTGCCGAAGCGATGGGTCCGGAATACCGCGCCATCGTGTGTGATCTGTCCATGAATATGCTGCAAGAGGCGCGGCAGAAGGGTTTTCCGGTGAGCTGCGCTCGCGTGGAGGCGCTGCCCTTCGCCGATGATACCTTCAAGAATATCGTCATGGTGGATACCTGTCATCACCTCCCCAACCATATCGGCGCGGCGCAGGAATTGTTACGCGTACTGTGTCCTGGGGGACGGCTGGTGGTCGAAGAACCGGATATCGACCATTTTTTGGTCAAACTAATCGCGCTGGGCGAGAAATTGATGTTGATGGGCAGCCACTTTTTCCGATTGGAAGAGATGATGCAATTCTGTGACCGCGCGGGTGGGCGCGTAGTCCATACCGACAAGGGAATGGATCCGAACATTCGCGTTGTTATTGAGAAAAGTAAATAGGATGGCAATGCGGTGGGTTATCCTGACATCCTCCACCGCTTACATCTCCTCTTCTTGCATCTCATACTTAGAAGGACATTTCAACATTAGTTTATCCGCTTCGAATATCCCCGCCGCGGTGAATCTTCCCTCTACGACAATTTCTTTCGCGTTGTTGAACATGTCTGGTGGCACGTCGTTGTAGATCACAGGTAAAGGCTGCGCGCTTGAATCATCAGTAATCTCGAAGGAAAGTTTGATGTTTACGGCATCGTAGCCGCTCGTCCCTTTCACCATCCTGCCGCTGATGCGCACCGGTTTATCGTACATTGCCGCGCCTTGTTCGTATAGCTCACTCACCGTTATATAGTACACTGTCGCTCCCTGTACTGCTCCGATGAGCAGATAGACTATCATCGCGACGATTAGTAACGTGCCCACAACTAACACGCGGTTGTGCGTTTTCTTACTTTTGGTTTTGATCTCTGGCATAGTTACACTTCCTCTTTCTCCTCTTGCCACCGCGTGAAACGATCACGGTAGAATATAAAGCTGGCTAGTACCAGCCCGGTTCCCACGTACGCGCTTCCTACTATACTTATCAGCGCGCCGAACGGATTGACGCTAATTTGATTCCAGATTACCGTTAGCCCTAGACTGATTACGTTGACGAGAATTAAAAAACCTAGCGCGCTCCAGAAATTGCGCTGGACGATGTTGACGCTGTGCCATAGAGCTTGCAGCGGGTTAGTATCACTAACAAATAGGGCATCGAGGGTGAATACCGCGTAGAAACCTATCCACAGCATAGTCATAGTCATTATACTCACTATTAAAGAGATTACCGATGGCAAAAACATGCCTAGAACTAAAAAAATCAGCGCGGTGGGCAAGCCGACCATTATAATCACTAATATTATCAGTATTTCTATCAATGTCATGTATGCCCAGTTTCGGCGCAGTTGATGAAAGAATGGTTTGGGCGGATCAACTTCGCGAATTCCTTGCGCGGCGATGGTCAAATACATAGCTGATATAGCGCTGCCGATCAGCAATAGTAGGAAGCATATTCCCCAAAACGCGCCTTGACTGTCGATTTCGATAGTTGTGGTGCTGCTCGAATTTTCTGGCGCTGAGGGTAGCACCACTATCATCGGCACGCGCACCGCGAAGACTTCGACCAACGCCGCGATATTGATGTCCGCGGTTTCGCTCGTCGCCATGTTTTGAGTGAAATCAGCGAGGGCATTTAAGCTCTCTATAGTTTCCTGATCTATATTGGGCATCGCGGCTATTTCGGCGCGGGCGGTTGTTATATTATTCGCCATATTTATCAGCAATGGCTCGACCGTTATTTGTGGTCCCATCCATAGAAACAGATCAACTAAAATCGGCACGATCAATAGCCATAGCTGCTTGTAGACAGCATTCATTCCTGCTGATAGCGTCTCAATGATATTCATAGGTTTAATTGAGTTTTCCCTTCGATAGATTTAGCTCGTAAGCGTTAATCAATTCTGTTCACCCCACGTGAATCGGCGCGTCTCGCTATACAGGCTTAAATTGCGTTGTATTTCATCGTCTTCACCGCGAATGACGCCGACGCGCCATAAAACAACATCACCATAATATTCTTTACTTACTTGCCATGACGTCGATTTCGTCCACCCCGCGCTGCTCGGAACCTCGCCCACGCGCCATATTTGCACATTGTACCATTCATCTTCTTCAAGTTGTCCCGCGCTCCTCCAACGCAGGAAGATCGGTGTATCTATGTCTGAAAAAGATGTATTATTATCGGGTGATAATAACATTGGCGTAGTATACACTTGGGGGGGCGTTAAATAAGGCGAAGCAGTAGCGGATGGTTTTAAGGAAATTGTCACCATGGCCAATTCTTTCTGCTCAATCGTCAGCGGCGCGGGCAGGGTGAGCACCGGAGCAACTTTGTGTATGCCCATGACGTTTATATTTTCCATATCCACCGCGGCTTTGACCGTCTCCGTAGTCGCGTTAAAAATCTCTAGCGCGGGGCCGGTTATGGTTATAGCCAAGGGCTCAACGGGTTCGCGCAACTCCAGATTCGGAGCTAGATTTAGCACCTCTAAGGGCACTGTCAGTGTTTTGGTGTCTATTGTATAAGTGATATCCACGGTTAGGGTAGGTGGTTTGACATCGCTTATATTAATCCCCGCGGTGGTGGTGACTATAGGGGTAATTATACTTCTGCCTATCTCTGCATTAGTCAGGGGTAAAACGGCGCGAATTACCTCTGGAGAAATGTCCTGCAACGCCGCGGTGGTATCTTGAAGCGTTACGCTCACCGTATTCAGCGGAACGATAGCGTGTAATCCCAAGCCTACGCCTAGCGGTTTTAAGGGGACTTTTAGCTCTCGCGTGATGATGAGTTGGGCGATTACCACCTCTACCGCGTTGGGGGTGATATTGACTACTTGCACCTGTGACTCCGGCGGGGTGGTAGGAATAGGCTCAATTTTGTAAGTACCCGGACCTAAATCTTGTAAATCTACAACCGCGCGAATGGCATCGTAACTGAGGCTATTGAACTCGGGCAGTGAACCGGATAGAATGATGTCCACTGTATTTGGAGAGATAGAAACAACCTCTAAACCGGGGCTAAGCCCTTGAGTCAAAATGGGACGTTGTACAGTTTGTCCCCCTTGAATCGCGGTTACATTGACGCTTACGAATATGCCCGGCTGTGACAACAAGGACGTGTTGGGGGGTAAGTTCAGCTCTACCTGTTTGATGACTGTATCCTCCGCGCCAGCAACATCTACTGGTTCCGTCTCCACAAAACCCGGAATCTGGTTAATCACATCTGGATCCCCCACGATAACTACAGTGGATGGTTCTACGCTGATGTTGCTGATCCAATAGCCTGGTGCCACGGTGCCGGTGACAACCGCGCGAACGGAAACATCCTTGTAGCCCTCTTTCTGCACCACGTTCACGCGCACCGTCGTCTGCGGTGGTTCTAAGGTTAGTCCCTCCAGCAAATTACCCTGTTCATCGCGGGGATTCAGAAAAATCGTTCGTTCTATCGGCTCTTTGCTACCGCGCAGCCATATTTCGGCGTTCAGCTTTTCCAACTTATCCACAGTGCTCTGCGGTCCCTCGATAGTTACTGTGGGAGGAGTGGTGGTAATTTCTTGGACGACGAAGCCCGTGGGAGGATTATCACTGACTTTGACATTTACCGCGACATCCTTCTTCTTGATTTTTTCCAAACGTAAAGTCAATTCTTCTGGATTCTTATCCTCTATCTGCACGGTGCGATCGGAACACTCCACCTGTATGGGCAAATCATGCAATCCGGGTTCTAACCCTTCAAGGTCGATGTAGGCGCGAAATTTATCGGGCGTCAACACCTCCCATCGATCTCTCGGAGCGCGCGCGGTCACAGTGACATTCTCGGTTATGTCACCAGTTATGAGTAGTCCTTGGCTCTTGTTCAGTACTTCAATCGGAATGGGGGTGTCCATCGTATCTATAATTTCCGGGTTTTTCTCCACGTTGGCAAAAATCCAGATACTGACCGCCAGAGCAAAGGATAAGATTAGAGAGATGATATTATCGCCAATAGTCTCTTTCATAAACCGCGTTATAAACTTATTCAGTAGATTTGTTCCCAAATAAAATTTTGAACGGGTAAGTAATTATAAAGGACGCGGATTCACGCGGATTTTCAGGATTTAAGCCATTTATCCGCGTGAATCCGCGAAAATCCGCGTCCTATTTTCTGCCCAGCTTATTAGGGAACAACTCTAGTTAGTACTTACGCAAATTCAGAATAATTTTACCGCTGAGCACGCGGAGAGCGCAGAGTTTTCTAGGTAACTTTTTATCGCGCCGCGAATATGACCTGTAATAAATACTTATAAACATATATGACAGATACAAAGAACCTTTCCCGCTACTCTCCGCGTCCGTCGTTTATCCCCGCACGGGGACGTTCTCTGCGGTAAATTCCAGCGCGGTTTGCGTAAG
>CAZSIG010000358.1:0-4674 GCA_964606195.1 uncultured Anaerolineales bacterium | reverse complement strand
GTGACTTGGAGCCGATACTCATCCCACGCCTTTAGTTTAGCATCCATGAAACGCTCGTAGACGTGTTCGCCCAACGCGGCGCGGATAACATCATCTTTCTCTAACTCGTCTAACGCGGCTCGCAAGGAACCGGGCAGTGTTTTCAAGCCAGAGCGCCGCGCATTTTCAACGTAGTATAGGTTTTCCTCAGTCGGTGGAGGAGGTACTAAACCGCGTTTTATTCCATCTAAACCAGCAGCCAGCATAACCGCGAAGGCGAGATAAGGATTAGTGCTTGGATCAGGGCAGCGTAATTCGATGCGTGCCTGGTCAGCCTCGTTCGCCTTCGGAATTCGTACTAGGGCGGAGCGGTTGATACGCGCCCAACTGATATAGACGGGGGCTTCGTAGCCCGGCACCAATCTTTTATAGGAATTGACCAACGGGGCGACCACCGCGGCCAATCCGGGAGCATGAGCCAATATCCCCGCGATGAAGTGCTTGGCAATCTCTGATAAACCGTATTCATCATCGGGATTGGCGAAGACGTTATCACCTGTTTTCTTATCCTTAAAACTCATGTGAGTGTGCATACCTGAACCATTTATCCCCGCGATTGGCTTAGGCATGAACGAGGCATATAAGCCGTTAAGCTGCGCGATTGCCTTGACCACTATACGCAGTGTCACCAAGCTGTCGGCGGTGCTCAAGGCGTCGGCATACTCGAAATCTATCTCGTGTTGCCCAATAGCTACCTCGTGATGCGCCGCTTCGACCTCGATGCCAAAATAGGAAAGCGCGGTGACCATTTTTCGCTTAATCATAGATGCCATATCAGTTGGTACGTCAAAGTAGCCCGCGTTGTCGTGAGGGCGTAAGGGCAACAAAGTACCATCCTCGTTATGCTCAAAGAGGAAGAATTCCGGCTCGGGTCCCGTCTGGAAGATATATCCCAACTCTTCCGCTTCGCCCATCATGCGCGCCAGCACGTGACGCGGAGCGCCGGCAAATGGCGCCCCCTCGGGAGTATAGACATCACAGATCATGCGCGCTGTCAGTTGTTCGCCGCTGGTCCAGGGAATTAACGCGAAAGTGGAGGGGACCGGCATAAGATACATATCGCTTTCAGCGATACGAGCAAAACCCTCGATGGAGGAACCGTCAAACCAAATTCCATTTTCCAACGCGCCCGCTACTTGGCTAACGGGAATCGTTATGCTCTTGACTATACCTACGATATCCGTGAACTGCAGGTCAATGAACTTTACGTTTTCCTTTTTTATCGCTTTTAATACTGCTTCTTTAGTCTCAATCATCTCTCTCTCCTTATCAAAAGTTGGTCTATGAGCTTACAATTCGATTACAAGGAAATGCGCGCTCAAGTTGGACGACTGTATAATAACACATATAGCCCGCGCTGTCTACGTGCAAATTAGCCGAAGTTTTCTCGTTTGTTTTTGGGCAACTTGCCCAAAGTGGGGACTTCGGAAATCTTTGCACCGCGTGTATTATCGAATCATTTCGCGTAGTTTTAGCGCCAAGTGCAGCGATAGCCGCACATCGGCAGAGTCGAGATCCCGCGCCGTTAACTCCGCGATACGAGACAGGCGATAAATCAACGAATTGCGATGTAGGTTCAACGCGGCGGCAGTTTGACTCACATTGCCATGATGTTCAAGAAAAATAGCAAGTGTCGAAATCAGTTCCGCCCCATGTTTTTCATCGTACTCTTCTAACACCCCTAAAGTTTCGCGCAAAAAAGGGTGCAGTTCCGGATTATCGCGTAGGCTGACCAAAAGCCGATATAAACCCAAATCACTGAAATAGAAAAAATGTTCATCAGGTAATAGACTTTGTCCGATCGCTAGAGCTTGCTCTGCCTGCGTAAATGACGTGCGCAAGCCCTCTATGCCAGTCGCTACCTGTCCCCAAGCACACCACCATCCTTTAGGCTGTTTAGATAACCAGGGCTGATGCACCGCGGCGTCGAGTAAATGACGTATTTGAGAGAATTGCGCGCTATCGCGCAAAGCACACAACGCGGCAAGTTGCTCATGGTCTGTATTCGTAGAATTATAAGGACATAATACTATTTGCCAGCCTAAACGCTGTGTCTCCGTAACGAAAGCCTGAGCTAACTGGTTAAGCCATGTCCGCGCCGCTGCTGAAGCGTTCGCGACATCAAATAATAGTGCTAACTGGGTTCCCGCTAATGGATAATTAAACACTCTGGCGCGGTGTTCGATGGCAGATTTATCAAAATCGCTATCTAAAATGAGGTCGATAAATTGCCCGCGCCACTTTTCAGCAGCCAAACTAACTGCCCGTTCTTTAGCAAATTCTAGCGCGCAGATTTGGGCACCTCGTTCCAAGGTCATCGATAAAAGCGCATCGTCTCTCTGAACCGGTGACGCGGTGGTAATGTATCCGCGCACTTCATTTTCGATTGCTACAGGAACAGTATAGCGAATATAAGGACTATTAGAAACAGGCTGGATAATAATACCTTTCGCCTCGTCATCTATTTCAGTTACAGAAGTGACAATAAGTTCTTTCCAATCGACCGCGATAGTTGACGTGCTCTCTAAAATCTCCAATTCCTGATTCTGGATCACGATGGGGGCATCAATTAGCTGAGAGAGCATTCTGGCAATTTCTCCCAGCCCTCGATTTTCTAAATATAGCCGCGCAAGCTGTTCGTAGATTTCCTCACTACGCAGGGCAAGCTGAGCTTGATAATCAACAATGAGCCGCACGACAGCTTGCTCTACCTCGCGTAAGCTCACCTGGCGCGGTAAAACTAATAAGGGCAGTTGCTTCTGATCAGCGATTTTCACCGCGTCAGGCTCAACTGCCCCTAATACCACAATTCCAGCTATTTCTATCTTCGCTAACTCGGTGATAATAGATTCTAATTCCACCTGATCACCAAGATCGTTCAAAAACTCTGAGATTAAAAATACCAGTTCCCCTCCTTCTAATTGTCCAAAGAAAGGAGGAGTCATGTGCATGGTCGCCACCCAAGTAACACAACTGCCCAACGAATTCTCCCCTGCAACAATTCGCGTCGCGGCGGGTAACGCGAACTGCCAAACCTCGCGCACTGTTGGTACGTTCATGAGCCATCTTTTGCGGCAAGGAATTTCGCGTTTATAGCTCCAGCAATAACTAATCCCCCGATAGCCCCCACCAAATCAATAAATACATCTGAAATTTGTCCATGCCGTCCTGAAACAAAAGTTTGATGGTATTCATCTGTTATTGCATACAACACCGTTACCGCGAAAGCCATGCACACAAGAACGAGCTTATCATCAAATGTATAACGTAGGGCGCGCCACCATAGCCAGGCAAGTATGCCATACTCTACTACATGAGCGATTTTCTTTAAGAACCAATCTACTAAACCATTCTCGTATTGTGGTAGGCTGGGTTGCGCGGAGACTACAAAAATCAAGCCCATCCACAATAACAAGGGCAACCAATAGACCACAAAACTGCGCAACCGTAACCTCTTCACAAGACCAATAACTCTACTCATCTAATCATTTCATAGTTTGTATCCAATTTGACGTAGTAAATTATAACGCCAGGTGATACCTTCATTGTCTTCAATACCTCGCGGTTTTAAGCCATCAACAACCCCCAATACACCGCGCCCTTGTTCCGTCTCCGCGATAATTACTTCTAATGGGTTAGCAGTCGCACAGAAGATTCGACAAACTTCTGGAACCATCTTTATCTTGTTCAAAACGTTAATCGGATAGGCGTCGCGTAGAAATATGATGAAAGTATGTCCTGCTGCAATACTCTCTGCATTCTGTTTCGCTAAAGCTATCATTTCTTCATCAGTGCCACTCCACCGTATTAAACAAGCACCTGAAGCTTCACAAAAAGCTAAGCCAAATTTGATTCCCGGCATTGAGTTGACTAAAGCTTCGTGCAGATCCTCAACAGTTTTGATAAAGTGCGACTGACCTAAAATTAGATTAACTTCTTCTGGCTTTTCTATTTTTTCGGTTAATAATTTCATTCCCATTATTTCCTCCTACGCGGCCATAGATGGCACATAAACCGCGCTATCTGCTTAACCGCTAACTATCATCCGTTGACTTTGTGAGCATATAAAATAAAAACAGATTCCTTATTGGCAACTAGCTACTTTCCCAGAGGGCTGCCCCTCAAGTATCATCGCCTCAACAGAGCTTATCTTCCAGGTTCGGAATGGAGCTGGGAGTTTCCTCTGCGATAACGCCACCAAAGGAATCTGTTATTAACTAACAAAGCTATTAACAAATCAAAAAAAACAAATCTAGCACCCTAAAAACTAAACAGAATGTAGAGACAATCCCACATAGAAGTTACGAGTATGGTTAAGCCCTCGGCCTATTAGTACCGCTCAGCTAAATACATTGCTGCACTTACACCTGCGGCCTATCAACCTGGTAGTCTACCAGGGGCCTTACCCGATTAACTCGGTGGGTGACCTTATCTTGAGGGAGGCTTCGTCCTTGAGATGCTTTCAGGACTTATCCTTTCCAAACATAGCTACCCAGCGATGCCTCTGGCGAGACAACTGGCACACTAGCGGTCTGTTCACCCCGGTCCTCTCGTACTAGGGGCAACTCCTCTCAAGTCACCTGCGCCCACAGCGGATAGAGACCGACCTGTCTCACGACGGTCTGAACCCAGCTC
>CAZSIG010000357.1:0-4678 GCA_964606195.1 uncultured Anaerolineales bacterium | reverse complement strand
AATGAAGTTGGGAGGAAAGGATTTATGAACGACATGAAACCTATTCGAGTGATGTTGGTAGATGACCACGCGGTAGTACGCAGTGGATTAGGAGCTTTTTTAATGGTCTTCGACGATTTAGAACTGGTCGGCGAAGCGAGTAGCGGAGAAGAAGCTGTAGTTATGTGTGATCGCTACCAACCCGATGTGGTGTTAATGGATATGGTCATGCCTGAAATGGACGGCGCGGCGGCTACTCGCGCCATTTTAGAGAAACACCCTGATGCGCGAGTTATCGCGCTGACTAGTTTCAAGGAAGATGAATTGGTGCAAAGCGCACTGCAAGCTGGCGCGATCAGTTACCTGCTTAAAAACGTCTCCGCAGATGATCTCGCTGACGCGATACGCGCGGCTTTTGCCGGAAAATCTATTCTGGCACCCGAGGCAGCTCAAGCCTTGATCAAAACCGCCACGCGACAGCCTAAAATAGGTTTCGATTTGACCGCGCGCGAGAAAGAAGTATTGGTATTGATGACCGAGGGGTTAAGTAATCCCGATATTGCCGAACGAATGATCGTGAGCCAATCTACCGTCAAGTTCCATGTCAGCAATATTCTATCTAAACTGGGGGTAAGCAGTCGTACTGAGGCGGTGGCTCTGGCACTACAGCATAATCTGATCGATTGATACAATTTCACAAGGTGCGACGCACTTTGAGCCTTAATGAGCATTTCTCAATGAATGTATACGGAGACAACGCGCAGACTTCCGAAGTTTTCAAAACTTCGGAAGTCTAAAAACCGCGTAAGTTCGAAACTTGTGTAGATATTGATTGCCCCCTATTCCACCCCGCTCTTTTCTCCCCACACAAAAACCCCAACGACTCCTAACACGGCGGCGACCAGCGCGCCCCAGCGCAGCATCTCCTGCGGTAGCCCCACCGGCGCGGGCATGGCGCGAGGCTCCGACGCGGTGCGCTCCGCAGCCGATTCGCGATGAGAACCATCGGGCGCGATCTCCGTACTCACTTGAGTACCCACTTTGTCCAAGTCGCTGAATGATATTGATAACTCCGTGCCTGCCGCGAGGTTTTCTCCTACCCAATGTAGATAACTACCCATATCGGTCTGGCGCGCCGGTTGGGGCATAAGCTGCTCCACGTCAACTTGCACGCCGTTGTCTACCACCAGCACGTTCATCGCCGCGACCGCGTATTCTAAATTCAGAGATAAATCGTAGCTCGTGCTATCCTCATCAACCGGCAGCAAATAAGCGAATAAGATCTGCTTCATACCTGGCTCCACCGGGCGTTCGTCCACGAAGCCATCCTTTTGCTTGACGATCACATCTGTCTCGACATCCTCATCGATGCGTAGGTCGCGGTAGCCATCGGGCAGCGAGAAGTGCAGGTTTTCGGGCGTATTTTCCTCAGCAATCGATAATACATACATCTCGCTGACGTAGATCGCGTTCGGTTCCGGATTGATAATCAGGTGGTAACGCACCGCGACAATCGGCGCCGTGTCCTGCGCGAGCGCGCACATTGGAGTTAATAAGCATACGCTGATTAAAAGTAGTATAACTCTCATAATTATCTAAGTCGCGGGTTTATTCCACAATTTATTCTGAATAACGTAGCTGATGTCATCGTAATAATAATCCAAAGTCAAGTTTATCGCGCCTACCGCGACGTTCAAAATGCTATCGTCATAAGGACGTTGCCCCATCTTAGTCATTTCCTGTTTTAATCGGTTTTTGCTTATAGTCAGCCGTTTGGTACGCCCGGTCTTAGCTTTGATGATAGAGAGCGCGATGTCCGCGACGCGAATTGCCAACTCCTGTACCTGTTTATCCTCCAGCGGCGCGACGCGTTTGGGCGCGGCTTGAAACTCCTCATATATATCATTCGCCATCAAGTAGCGTAGCCAGGCTTCCCACGTCCTATCCTCTTCCGTCCGGTAAAAACGCGTGGAGGGAATATCGCGGTCTTCAAAGTACTCTTCCTCCTCAGAGAATTCGTAGGGGGGAGCCAAAGTGGGTACTGAGCGCAGAATATCTAGCCCGATAGTTCCCACTATTACACTAGCTAACATTCCCAAAACTGTTCCCTCAAACAATGTGAAAGGCAAAAGCAGCGTTAATAGCCATCCAATCCCCACCGCGATGCCCAATACAAGCACCAGGCTGACGATAATCAAAACAGAAAGTACTAAGAATACGAGTAACATCCTATTTACCTCCATCCGATGTCTCGGACTTTCTCAAAGTCAGGTGACGGGCATTTACTGCACTACGCAAGTGCCCGCCACCTTGCTATACGACTTTGAGAAAAACCTACTTCAATGTCCTCGCGGCGCGGCGGTTTATAGGGCGTGATTTGTTTTTCATGCTTATCGGTTGGTCAGTTACGACAACGCGCCGCGCCAACGGTGTCCACAATGATAACACACCCCCGCCTAAGAGCACAAACCCACCAATCCATATCCATACGACGAGCGGGTTGACCGTGACTTGAAAAGTCACAATCTCACCGTTATTGTCCCACCCCGCGAGCACGATGTACAAATCCTCGCGAATAGTGGTACGCACCGCGACCTCCGTTTGCGGTTGTTCCGAATTGTGGTGAAAGTCCTTACGCGGGCGTAGATAACCGAGCAACCGCGTGGTGCCGCGTTCGAGCACACTGACTGTCGCCTCGACCCTGTCTTTGTTCGGTAATTCTATAACATCGATGTTCTCATAACGCAGCGCGTAATTCCCCACATCCATCGTCTCTCCCGCCATTAACGTACCCTGTGTCTCCAATTTGAAGAATGACGAGCCGACAATGCCCAACGCAATCATTACTACCCCTAAGTGTACAAAATAGCCCCCATAGTGTCGCCGCGCCTTGTGAATGACCATCAAAAACGCGGTGGGATAGCTTTCAGTCGCGCCGCGCCGTCGCGCGTTCGTCAGTCGCCAAAAATCTTGCACGATGGTGGCAATCACGAACGCGAGCACGCTGAAGGCGACCGCTGCCCAAATCTCACTCACGCCGAGCAGCGCGGTGACTAGCATGATGATCGCCGCAAATAGCACCGCGTATTGATACCGCGCCAGCAACACATCGCGGCGCACCTCGCGCCACAGCAGCGGCGTACATAATCCGATGAGCATGATGACGCCCAATAGCACCGGCGCGGCGACGCGGTTGAAGAACGATGTGTCCAGACTCATGTAGATACCGAGAGATTGCGCGATGGTGGGAAATACCGTGCCGAAGAACACTACAAAAGTCGCGGCGACGAACATGAGATTGGTGAAAAAGAATGCCGATTCTTTGGACGCAACCGCTTCTGTCGTATGCTCACTTTGCAAATGGGTGCGGCGGTACCACATCAATACCGCGAAGCAGCCGATGATGACACCCATAAATCCTAAGAAAAAGTAGCCGAGCGGAGAGCGCTGAAAGGCGTGCACTGATTCGATGAAACCGCTGCGCGTGATGAACGTGCCGAATACGCACAGCAGAAAAGTCCCCGCGGCGAACCACATATTCCAGTGTTTGAACGCACCGCGCCGTTGCTGCACGATGGCGGAGTGTAGATACGCGGTGCCGATGAGCCAGGGCATCAGACTAGCGTTTTCGACCGGGTCCCAGCCCCAATAGCCGCCCCAGCCAAGCTCGACGTAAGCCCACTGCATTCCCAAAATGATGCCGACACCGAGCGTCAACCAGGAGAACAACGACCAATGCCGCGTCGCGCGCAGCCACCAATCATTCAGGGTGTTGGTCATCAATGCCGCGACCGCGAAGGCGAAGGGGACGGTGAAGCCGACATAACCGAGATAGAGTGTGGGGGGATGGAAAATCATCCCGATGTTCTGAAGCAACGGATTTAACCCCATGCCGTCGGGGGGAATCATCTCTAGGCGGGCGAAGGGATTGCTGTAGAATATCAACAGAAAAATGATAAACGCGTTGCTGCCGACCAGCACCATGATGACATAGCTCAATTGCATCTCGGTGATGGTACCGCGCTGGGCGCGCAGGACGATGACTGCGTAGAGCGCGAGCAGCCAAGCCCAAAGCAACAGCGAGCCTTCCTGTCCCCCCCACAACGCGGAGAGACGGTAGAGGATAGGCAAGGCGCGATTGACGTGCTCGACGACATATTGCATCACGAAGTTGGGTTGGATGAGGGCATAGAGGAGCACGAGCATCGCGATGGTGAGCGCGCCGAATATGGCGTAGACCGCGTGGTACGCGAGTTGAGTCAAGTCGGGGCGTTTTTTGCGCTGCCCCCATGGCGCGGCGACGGTGGCGAAGGGCGCGAGTGCGAACGCCATTAACAAAAGTATATAACCGAAATCTGCCATTGTTATGTATTTTCCTCCGATGAAGATGAAATCGCAGCTATACCCTACAGTAGTATAGCGAATTACATTGTAGCTTAATTCTAACTTTGTGTCAAGATATTCTGTTGTAGTAAGAGGCTGATCATTCTCCTGCGCCAGTGCCGCGGGACTAGTATACAGAAAATCCGCGTTATCTGCGTTCTATTTCTACTAACGCGCGGTTTCTAATAAATTTCTATCGTTCCTCTAACGTTTATCTAACACAACTTCCCTATAATATAACCGTAATCAAATTAGCAAGAGATAGGACTTACGCAAAACCGCACTATGATTCACCGCAGAGGGCGCCGAGGACGCG
>CAZSIG010000356.1:3577-4680 GCA_964606195.1 uncultured Anaerolineales bacterium | reverse complement strand
TCACTACACAATCCCACACCGCGCCGCCTGCACACCGAACACGACCGCGTTCTGCTGCGTGCACGGGTCCGCGGCAACCAGATGAACCAACAACTTCTCATTCGCGTGCGTCAGATGCACGCGCACGGTGTGCGGCGATAGCTCCAACTGCGCGGCGATGCTCTCGACAGTGTAGCCGAGCGCGTACAACCGCGCCACGTCGCGCTGCCGGCCCTGCAAGCGCGCCCCCACCGCGCGCCAATCCACCTCGTGCAGACGCACCAGCCGCCGCTCCGCGTCGTGCTTATCGCCATCATCAGTTATCAAATCCTCTAACGCGAACAAGACGTTTTGCATTTATGCCCCTCCAAACAGCCCCATTTGCCGCGCGCGGCGCGGCTTGAGGCAATGTGGGCTAAACCAGATGCACTCGCGGTCGCGATTGCTCCGCCCGCGCCCGTTCCCCTGGTTGCCATAGCCCCCGTGCGCGCGCCACCGAAAGCACTCCCAACTGTCCGGCATCGCGTCGCCATGCTCCGTGTCATAGCCACAGAGCGCAATCCGCAACAGCGGATTATCGCCATTAGCCAGACACCATTCGCGGACCTCCGCCGCGACGCCGGCGCGGTCGACGGCGTACAAATCGCCGTCGCGCTCCGCCGGCGAGTAGGGCGGGTCCAGAAATACCGCCGTCAGCCCGTGCTGGACGGTGACGGTGGGGGTGACTACGCGGCTCCAATCGCCGCAACAGATGCGTACCCCGCGCAGGCGGTCGGCTAGTTCCTGCAAATACGCGGTCAAATTGGCGCGCACCGCCGCGCTATGTATCCCGTTGCCCACACGCGACAGCGCGGGCTTCGTGTGCTTCACGCGCCCCGCGTCTTCATGCAGCAGCGACAACCGCGCCACCCCGCGCTGTCCCCCCTTGCCCACTGAGGGCAAGCTGTGTTGCACGCGCAGCGATTGGCGGTGTACGCCGCTCCCCGCGTGCTGTAACAGCGGGCGGCTACGCTCCACCCGCAACAACGATTGTCGGCATACGCCCGTCGCGCCGCCGGGCGCGTTTGCGTCACGCGCAGCGAGAGCTTATGTACGCCACTGCCGCCGCCGCGCCCGCCTAGTTC
>CAZSIG010000356.1:0-3477 GCA_964606195.1 uncultured Anaerolineales bacterium | reverse complement strand
TTTACTCCGGCAATTCTGCTAACGCGGCGAGTATCTTGGGATTATCACCATGATAACAACGTGGATGGTAATAAATTACATAACATGAGTCATCGCGAGACGCCGCGCCATACAACCGCAAAGTGGGACCTATGATAGTCTTTTTGCAGACTGCACAAGTTCTTTTCACGCGGGGTCTTTTGATTATTTTTGCTGAAATCATCATCGCGGTTTTACTCCTGCCTAGCGGCGGTCATACTCGGCTAGGGCGATGTCGTAAGCGCGGCGAAAATCACGCGGCACCCCTAGCTCGCCGAAGCCCTCGTCCAGATACCCCGCCCATTCCAGCGTCATCTCGGTTAACACGGCGGTCAGTTCCGCCGCGCTCATCTTCTCATATTTGCGCTTGAGGGCGAGTACCGCGCGCAGTTCGGCGCGGCATAGACTATCGGCTAGTTCGTTTTTATCGCGGCGAATGTGCGTAAATTCTACCGCGCCGCCGGTACGCAGGTGGTAGAGCAACTCCTGCGCCCGTTCCCAATAGCGGCGGAGAGGTGCGGCGTGCACTTGCCACTCGCCGCGCAGTTGGTTTATCACCAATTGCGAGTCGCCGCCGATGCGGATGTCCTCGTGATTGCGGCAGAGGCTAAGCGCGGTCTGCATTGCCGCCAGCGCGGCGCGCCATTCCGCGACGTTGTTTGTACTGCCCGCGCCCTCTCCGATGAAGCCGTGCGCTTTACGCTGCATGGCATCATCATACCACGCGGCGACGCCCCACGTCGCGACACCGCCGGGGTTCGGTTGGCACAATCCATCAAAAGTTACGGTAATAATACTCATAATTTCTCCTTTATATTCGCATTATACGGGACAATAGGACACTTCAGGACAGAAAAACCACCCTTGACCCTACGAGGCGTATTTCTACGCCAACCTAGATTTTCCTGTCCGTTTCTGTCCTATTGTCCCATTAAAAGGGGATTTCCTCTTGTTCTCTGGCATCGTCGGGGTCTTCGGAGATATAATTTCTCAATGTAAGCCCGAAGATGCCGCGATGTCGTTCACTGTTTACGTAAGCTCGCCCACATTCATACCCTTTCTTTTTCAGCGACCGCGTCAATGACCGCTGCTTTTTTGGAGTATGTCCATTTTCTTTGCACCATGTTTCGTACGCGGGATAAAAAACAGAATTAGGGATAAATGCGTTGGCTCTTGTTTCGCGCACATCTTCGCAGTTCTCCATCAGGAATTGTGCGACGGTATCACGCTCGGCGCGGTGGGCATCTATTTCGCTCTGGATTTCGGGCGGGGTGCGTAACCCCGCGGGGAGACTCTCATACCACATTACCGCGCCCTGTATTGCCCACTTCAAGACGCCCTCGAGGTTTTCGCGCTTGAGCATTTCGCGCTTGAGGTTCTTATCCTCGTGCCCGTAATGGGAGACGGGGAAATGAATCACCTTGACGCGCCCCCACAGCGCATCATCATCGGGGTCGGCGTTCACTTCCTCGTTCGCCGCGAGCCAAATCTTGAACTGCGGAAAGTATGTAAAGAGGTCTTGGCGTTTGAACGCGGCGCGAATGGCATTGCCGCCGGTGGCGGCTTTGACGCGGCGCGGGTTGAGGGCTTGATATTTGTTCGTCTCACTCGCCGCCACGAAGCGGCACGCCTTCAACCCCGCGAGGTCGAAGTTTTGGCTATCACCATCCCGCGCCGCGGTGAAGGTGCTGAAGTCAACTTCGGTGCTGAGGCGTTCCCCCAACATCTTCAAAATTGTCTCGGTGAAGGTCCCCTTACCGCTGCGGGTGGGTCCGTAGAGGTAAAATAGACATTCTTCGGAGGTGTGCCCGGTGAGGGAATAGCCGAGCGCGATTTGAATGTAATTGAGCATATCTACCGAGTCCTGTACCGTCTCGCGCAGCCAGTTCTCCCACGTGCGCGCGTCGGCGCGGCTGCGGTAGGGGACGGGCAGGCAGTAGGTGAAGAACTGCTCCGGTTTGTGCGGGGTCAGCGTGGCGGTGGGGAGATGTACCGCGCCGTTGGCACAGTTAAGGACATCTTTATCCTTGTCGAACTGGTCAACGTCCGTCCAGACGATGGACTTGAGCATCGTCTTGCAGTTACTGACGGTGCGCGCGGCGATGGGTTTGATGAGGGCGTCGCGCCCGGCTTTGTTGGCGAGGTCAATGCGCCGCCGAAACATGGCGACGATGGCGCGGTCTAGTTTCGCCTCCGCGCCGGCGCGTTCCCAATATTTTCCCGTGTACCGCAGCCAACCGTAGGCATCGGTATAGACAAACCGCTGCGGGTACAGTTGGAGAAAGCATTGGGCGTTACCCTCGTCGTCGGTTTTCTGATTCAGGAGAAACGCGGCGGTCTCCGCCTCCCGTTTCTCCTGCGGGGCATCTGGAGACGGCGCGGGCGCGGAAAAGCGGGGGCGCGGGTCGTCTTCGTTTGCCCAGTGGAACAAGCTGGCGATGGTGATACTGTGCGGCTTAAAGCTGTTCCACTTGCGCTCGCAATCGCCCGCTTCGTATTTCGCGCTTTGGCTACTCCAGCGGTCCCACAGGTCTAGCCCGGCAGTGCCTAGATTGCTGAGGGCTAGTCCAACGTCTATCCATTTTTCGTAGTCATCGGCGCGGGCGGGGTTCAGGCGTTTCAATGCTTCGGCGGCTTTGCTGATGTCGTCGAGGGGGGATTGGGGGGAGTGCGGCGCGGCGGTGGTGCGCGGGCGTTCTTTCTTTGGGGGGAGGTGCTGTATCAGTTCGGCGAGGTCATAGCGCAGGTCGCGGTGTTCTATCACCGTCACGCGGGGGAAGTCGGGGGCGTACTTTTCTTTGTAATTGACCGTGCCGGGGACGCGCAGGACGCGGGCTAAATCTTTGGCGGCTTTATCCCCGCCCACGAAGCCCACCCAGCGGCGTTGTAGGTCGATGGCGCGGGCGCGGCTTGGGGCGGTGTCGAGGGAGAGGGTCTCGCGGAGCAGCCAATAGGCATGATAGCCCCCGCCGCTATCGATGAGGACAGAGGGGGCGGGGAGAGCGGCAAGGTGGGCGCGAATGGCGGCTTTATCCCCGTAGTCCTTCGCGTCGAACTCCGCGAAGAGGGCGTTTATCACCGCGATGTCATTGACGCGGGCGCGAAGATGTTCCGGCGCGGTGGTTTTGCCCTGGGCGTTGGTGGCGGGGATTTCGTTGACGGGGTGGACGCCGAAGTAGATATTACGGCGTCCGTTGGGGACTTCGGGGATTTGGGCGGCGTTGTACCAGACGGTGCGGCGGTCGGGGAGCGTCCAGAAGTAGGCATATTTGCCCCCGCGGTGTAGTTCATTGAGTAGTTGTTTATAGTCCATTCGTTTCCTCTCCTCAACCTCCCGCAGGTTTCTGAACCTGCGGGAGGTTTGTATCATCTATTCTTGCTCGAAGTTGAGCCACGCGCTCATTAGATGCCGCTCAGCGGCGGACAGCGCGGCGGCTTCCGCTTCGCTGAGGGCGATTT
>CAZSIG010000355.1:0-4685 GCA_964606195.1 uncultured Anaerolineales bacterium | reverse complement strand
GGAAAATCTGCGTTCCATTAGCTGCGCGTCAACAAATCGATATAAACTCTATTAAAGAGAGATGGTTCATCGTGGCAAAGAAAATTGGCTTTCAGAAGGAGATATTATGACTTATAAAAACTTAGAAACCAAACTTATTCACGCGGGCGAGCCGCAGCCGCGCATCGAGGGCGCGGTCAGTATGCCTATTTTTCAATCGTCCACGTTCGAATATTCCGGGCAATCAAGCTACGACGCGCTCAAATATGCGCGGTTGAACAACACGCCCAATCACCTCGTCCTGCACCAAAAACTCGCGGCGGTGGAGAACGCGGAAGCCGCATTGGTCACATCCAGCGGCATGGCGGCGATCTCCGCCGCGCTATTGACCGTGCTATCCGCCGGAGACCATTTGCTGGCGCATAACTGTCTATACGGCGGCACTTACAGCTTTATCATGGAAGACCTGACCGCGTGTGGCATCTCCTGCGACCTCATCGACGCGGACGCGCCGGACACTTGGTTGGATAAGCTACGCCCTAACACTAAGGCGATTTACGTGGAGACGATTACCAACCCGCTGATTCAGGTGGCTGATCTGCGCGCGGTCGTCGAGTTCGCCCGTCAGCATAACCTCATCTCGCTGATTGACAACACCTTCGCCAGTCCGGTCAACTTCCGCCCTTCGGAATGGGGTTTTGACCTCTCGCTGCACAGTTGT
This sequence comes from uncultured Anaerolineales bacterium, assembly GCA_964606195.1. GTDB lineage: Bacteria > Chloroflexota > Anaerolineae > CAZSIG01 > CAZSIG01 > CAZSIG01. Next base: position 3,985 of record CAZSIG010000355.1, on the reverse strand, counting down.
ACCAAGTACCTCAATGGGCATACGGACATCATCAGCGGCGCGGTCATCGGCGGCGCGGAGATGATTGAGCGCATCACGCATAAACTCAACCATCTCGGCGGCTCGCTCGACCCGCATGCGTGTTTTCTGCTGCATCGCGGCATGAAGACGCTGGCGTTGCGAGTGCGATATCAGAACGAGAGCGCGCTCAAATTGGCGCGGTTTTTGGAGGGACATTCCGCAGTTGCCAGAGTCAACTACTCCGGTTTGGAGAGTCACAAGCGCCACGAGCGCGCCCACGAGCTGTTCGACGGCTTCGGCGGCATGTTGAGCTTCGAGGTTAAAGGAGGCGTGGAGGCTGCGGAGCGGTTCATGCAGAGGGTGACGATACCGCTGGTCGCGCCAAGCCTCGGCGGTGTCGAGACGTTGGTAACGCGCCCCGCGACCACTTCTCACGCGGGACTTTCGCCCGCGGAGCGACAGGCGCAGGGCATCTCTGATGGACTGATACGCGTCTCGGTCGGTATCGAGGCGATCGATGAACTCATCGCGGATTTCGCGCAGGCGTTGGAAATGTAACCGCACCCTTTACGGGTGCGCTGTGGGAGCGCAGGCTGAAGCCCGCGGCTACTGTTAGAATTGAGATAGAGGATGAAAATAGACTTACACGTACACACCAGCGAACGCTCTCACTGCGCGGTTTCGTCCGCAGAAGAGCAGATCCACGCCGCGATTGATGCGGGGCTGGACGCCATCACGATTACCGACCATCATCGGTTGGTGCCGCCCGCGCAGTTGGAGATGCTGAACGCCAAATACGCGCCCTTTCGCATCTTCGGTGGGGCAGAGATAACCGCGAATGGAGAGGATTTTCTCGTCTTTGGGGTAACTGACCTCGCGCTGGAGACGCGCGACTGGACTTATCCCGAATTATACGCCTTCGTGCGGGGGCGCGAAGGTTTCATCGCGATGGCGCACCCCTTTCGCTTCAATCCGCAGGGTATAAGCGTGGATTTCGCGCGCTATCCGTTCGACGCGATGGAGGTACATTCGAACAACATCTCACCCTGGGCGGAGAAACGCATTTGCGCGGTCGCCGCTGATATGGACATTCCGCTGTTGTGTAACTCCGACGCACACCGCGCCGATGCAATAGGCAAATACTACAACGAACTCGACCGCGTCCCTGCCAACGAGCATGAACTTATCTCGCTGCTGAGGGCGGGCAATTTTCAATGTCACTGCGCGAACCAGCCACTGTGGAGGTTGTATAGTGCTGGCAGATAAAATTGTCAGAGGGGACGTTGCACCTTGAACACAAGCTATTGAGGTTAAATGTATGCAATTCTACTTTATCAGACACGCGCAATCGGAAAATAACTTACTGTGGATCAACACCGGCTCAAGCGAAGGGCGCAGTCCGGATCCAGACTTGACCGCGCTTGGCAGGCAACAGGCTGAACATCTGGCGCGGTTTCTGCGCGGCAGTGACGCCGCCGCGCCGATGACCACCTACGATAATCAGAACGTCGCGGGGTTCGGTGTCACCCACCTCTATTGCAGTCTGATGCTCCGGGCAGTGGAGACCGGCGTGACGGTCGCCCGCGCCCTCGACCTGCCGCTCACCGCGTGGTCGGACATCCACGAGTGTGGAGGTATCTGGACTCACGCCAGCGATGATGAGACCGCCGAGAGACAAGGTTTGGCGGGCAACGACCGCGCCTTTTTCGCGGCGCGTTATCCCGAACTGATATTACCGAGTTCACTAGACGGCTCCGGCTGGTGGAATCGTCCGTTCGAGGAGCTCGAGCAGCGCCCTGAGCGCGCCCGCCGCGTCCTGTATGAACTGTTGGAGAGACACGGGCAGACCGACGACCGCGTGGCGATCATCAGTCACGGCGGGTTCTACAATCATTTTCTGGCAGTGCTGCTAGAATTGCCGCAGAGGGATGGCTATTGGTTTATTCTAAACAACGTCGCGATCACGCGCATTGATTTTAACGAACATGGGATCGATTTAGCATATATGAACCGCGTCGATTTTCTGCCAAAGGAGCTCATTACCTAGATCGCGAGGCGGAGCAACGTAAGTTTCCATACCTACTCCCGATGATTGCTAACAAAAATTAGGACAGGACTTACACAAATTCACAATAATTTTACCGCCGAGAGCGCGGAGCGCGCAGAGTTTTCTGGATAGTTTTCTATCGCGCCGCGAGTGTGGCTTTTAATGAAAACTTATGACTGGGTATGACAGATACAAAAAGTCTTTCCCGTAAATCTCCGCGTTCTCTGCGGTAAATTCCAGCGCAGTTTGCGTAAGTCCTATAGGAGAATTCGATGTCACAAACAAGAGATAAAGTCGTCACTCGCGCCGCGGAGCTGATGGCGCGGGGGCATCATTGTTCAGATAGCACAGTAATTGCCATGAGTGAACATCTGTGGGGAGAGGTAAACCCACAGTTGGTACGCGCCGCGCGGGCGTTTTTGGGGGGAGTGGCGGGCACGGAGCAAGAACTGTGCGGCGCGCTCAGCGGCGGCATTATGATCATCGGCGCGCTTCTCAGTCCTGAGCTTCCCTACGGGGACGAGACGCGGCTCAGACAAACCGTTATCCAATACCGCGACCGCTTTATTACAGAAATCGGCGCGGAAACCGGCGCTACGCAATGCGCCACCCTACGCGCGGAGCTGTACGGTACCGCCGGCAAAGAGCCTTGCAGCGTACTGGTACAACGCGCCGTGCGGATACTGCTTGAGGTTCTGAACGAAAATACATGAACACAATCAAACCACTAGATAGCTTCTTCGGCGTCTTTCGCGAATATCCACGCCAGTTTCGCATCCTCATCTTCGCCACATTCATCGATCATCTTGGCAGCGCGCTCGTCTTTCCATTCCTGACGCTGTACATCACCCAAAAGTTCGGCGTGGGCATGATCGAAGTCGGCATCATCTTTGCCCTCTATTCCTCCGCGAATGTCGTGGGCAACATGCTCAGCGGCGCGCTGTGTGATCGCTTCGGGCGCAAGAAGATGCTGATTTTCGGCTTAATCGTCAGCGCGCTGACCAGCTTGCTGATGGGCGTGCTCGATTCTATTGAGTGGTTCTTCGGCGCGGCGTTGCTCGTCGGGCTTTTCGCGGAGGCGGGCGGACCGGCGCGCCGCGCGATGGTCGCCGACCTGCTGCCCGTCGAGAAACGCGCTGAGGGATACGGCATCCTTCGCGTGGTCGTGAACCTCTGCGTCACCATCGGTCCCGCCATCGGAGGATTCATGGCAGGCTATTCTTATCTGCTCCTGTTCATCGGCGACGCGGTGCTCAGTTCCATCACTGCCCTCATCGTAGTCGTGGCGATTCGTGAGACTATGCCAGAAGCCGACGCGCATGAACCAGAACAGACCATCGCGCAGACACTCAACGGTTATCGCCAAGTCTTGCTCGATACCAAATATATCCTATTCATCGGCGCGTGTATGTTGCAAGCAGTAGTCGCGATACAGATGAACACCACTCTGGCGGTTTACTTGCGCGATATTCACAATATTCCTCCGCAGGGTTTCGGCTATATTATGAGTTTGAACGCGGGGATGGTCGTCCTGTTTCAATTTTCTGTGACGCGGTGGATTGCCGAATACCAACCGATGTTATTGATGGTCACAAGCTCGGTGCTGTTCGCCGTCGGTTTCGGGTTATACGGCTTCGTCTCGCACTACGCGTTATTCATGGGCGCGATGGCCATCATCACCATCGGCGAGATGGTCGGCGTACCAACCTCGCAGGCGTTGGCAGCGCGGTTCGCCCCCGAAGATATGCGCGGGCGCTACATGGCGATCTTCGGCTTCGTCTGGGTGATTCCGGCTGCTATCGGCCCACTGTTGGCAGGGTTTATCATGGACAATGTCGCCCCTCATTGGGTCTGGTACAACGCCCTGTTGTTGGGACTAGCCGCCGCGGCGTTGTTCGCTCTCATGCACCGCCGCGAGGCGCGAGTTGGCGAGCTTGC
>CAZSIG010000354.1:0-4692 GCA_964606195.1 uncultured Anaerolineales bacterium | reverse complement strand
AGATTTACCGCCGTGGGCACGGAGCGCGCAGAGTTTTCTGAGCAGTTTCTTAGCACACCGAAAATATGACTTGTTATGAATAGATATGACCGCGTACGCTAACGAAAAAAATTTTCTCTTACACTTCTCCGCGTCCGCTGCGCTCTCCGTGGTTAATTGCTGCCGGACTGCGTAAGTGCTGTAAGGTACCTAACGATTATTTCTTCTTTTCAGTTACTTAATTATAATCACTATATTTTTAAAATGCAACTGTTAAACGAAGCCACCGCGAAACTAATCGCCCGCGACCATCAAACCATCTAGCTTATCGCTTAGTAATGACGCGAAATCATTGCCGATTAATCCATCAGCCAGAGCTTGTTCCATCGAGAATAATCTGGGAACTTCCTCTTTATCTTTTTCGGACGGTGGTTCGCGTTCCTTGCCAGATACGGGGACGAAATCCGCGGAAGCTATTATCTCCGCCACATCCTCAGTACTCTGCTTAGCGTAATACCATACCGTCCCCATCTTCGCGCTCTTATCGAAGATAATCACCAAGAAAACATCATGTCCCACATTAGCGAGATATAAATTTCGATTTTTCCCCTCGTGATAATTCAGCTTAAACGCGTCCGCTTCCCCCAAAATCGCCGCGATGTGCGCCGACGCCAAGTTTCCGCCAGCCACCAATGCCGCGAGGCTCGAAATATCCAAGTCTCCAAAAGTGCCCTTGCTCGAAACCAGATAGCCCGTGCCCTCAATCAACAAGACCGCCTGTGCCGAGACCTCCGCGCGCAGCTCTGCCAGCACCGAATCGATATGATCGAGTTGTTCTGACGACAAATCTAACATCGAAGGCGCGGACATCTCGTCAGGAACGCGCGGCACGACATCGGTAAGTTCCAGTTGCTGTTTGCGAGTGACCTCGCGCTCCACCACGTCGATTAGTTCCTTGCTAGGGCATGGTTTGAGCAGATAATCGGATACCCCTTTTCGCAGCGCGTCGATGACCGAATCGGTCGTGCCGAACGCGGTGAGAATCACGACGCGCGTCTCCGGCCACCGCGTCTTAATCGCCTCCAGCAGCATTGTGCCATCCATGCCATCCATCTGTAAATCGCTTAATACCAAATCAAAGGGGCGTTGCTCAATGATCTCTAACGCCTCTTCACCGCTTTGCGCGGTCTCGACCTCGAACCCCTTGCGCATCAGCATTTTAGAAACGGTGAGGCGAGCAGTGATATTATCATCTACCACCAATATATTACCTTTTGCTTCAGCCATAAAAACTACCTCCTTAACATCGCGGCAGTGTTTGGCAATAATCTCATCACGAGTCCAAATTTTGTGGAATGGAGAAGATAAAGTTCGTCCATCTACCCATTTGGGATTCCACCCATATCTTCCCTTTGTGCATTTCAATTATTTGCTGCGTTATGAACAAACCTAAACCTGTCCCTTTTTTTCCTTCTTTTATGCCGCTCTTCAGGCGAACGAACTTGGCAAACAGTTGCCTCTTCTCCTCTTCCGTCAGTCCTGCCCCCTCGTTCCAGACATTAAGGTTATAGCCGGCGCCGTGTCCGTTGCAATCGTCAATCTTGCGTAATCCAATTTTTATAATCCCCTCAGAATCTCCGTACTTAATCGCGTTACCGAGAAGATTGTGATAAACTATTTTCATTAAGTTAGCATCTGCTCTAGCGCGGTGTCCTTCTGCCATGCCATCCAAAACCAGTTTCATCCTCGCGGTCTCTATGTGCGTTTGTTGTTCTTCGATCACCGGCTTCACCACATCGCGATACAGGTCTAAATCCTCCGGATATATTTTCAGCTTTCCCTCTTCTAGCTGAGACAGACTTAGATAATTCTTTACCATCGCTCCCAGACGCCGCGCGGTCAACAAGATATTCTCCATTTTGTTGACCTCTTCTTCGTCCAAGCGATCTGCAATCCGCATCTGTAATAACTCTGTTCCCAGCCCGATTATGTTGAGGGCGTTTCCAAACTCGTGCCCCACAAAGCGCAGAGTATCCAAATAGTATTGATTCAACTGCTCCAGCCGCGCGTTCTTCTCTTGCAGCTCCCGCAATAACAGTTGATTGTGCCGTTGTAATGCCTGCTTCTCCAACCCTTTGCGCACCGCGTCTTGTAGCTGCGCGGTGCCGTGCGGCTTTAGCAGATAATTGTACGCTCCCTTGTTCAGTGCCTCGATGGCTGAGTTCAGCGACGCGTAGGCGGTGATCACGATGACGATGATATCCGACCAGCGTTTCTTAGCTTCGGATAGCACTTCCATGCCACCCACGTTGTCCATCTGCAGATCGGTGAGCACCAAATCGAAGTCCTGTTGGTCGAACAATTCAACAGCTCGCGCACCGCTGTCCGCCGTAGTGACCGCGTGACCGAGACTGGACAATATTCGCGCCATTGATAGCCGGACCGATTTGTCATCATCCACTACCATAATTCTGGCTTGTTTTTCTTCATTCATGCTGTCTCATCCTCACTTGCGTAAGCTGGCAACTCCACTGTGAATGTAGTCCCGTTTCCCACTTCGCTATCCACCGCGATATTACCACCATGTTCCGTCACCAAGCGGTGGCTGATCGCTAACCCCAATCCGGTGCCCTTCTCCCCTTTCGTGGTGAAAAAAGGCTCAAATATCTGATCCAAATCTTCGGACGGGATGCCGACGCCGGTATCGATGAACTCCGTGAACACGCGGCGTCCATTATCGCTGGTACGTATCGTCAGCGTTCCTCCTCCATCCATAGCGTCAGCCGCGTTGATAATCAGGTTCATAAACACCTCTTCCAACTGTCCCGAAGAGGCAAGAACGCGCGGCAAATTCGGCGCGAATTCTCGTTCGACGTTCACCTTGCTGCGCGATAGCTGTTTTCCCGCCAAGCTCAACACCCGTTCTAACGATTCTTTCACCGATATGGGACTGCGCACATGCTGTGGGGGACGTGAGAAATCGCGCAGTTGCTGTACCAATGTGAAAAGATGTTCCACGTTGTCTTGCACCGCCTCCATCAGTTCGCGGTCCGGATGATCCGCGGGAGTGTCGGCTTCTATCAGGCTCAAGTAATTGCCAATGCCATAAAGTGGGTTTCCTATCTCGTGCGCCACGCTGGCTGCCAGCCGCCCCAGAGAGGCTAATTTTTCAGAGTGGATGAGTTGTGCCTGCGCGGCGCGCAGCTCGGCAGTGCGCTCGTCAACTAGCCGTTCCAAGTTCAGACTGTATTCCTGAAGTTGCGCCTCCATCCGCTTACGCTCGGTGATGTCGGTGATGACCGCCAACGCGCCCTCATAACTATCATCAGCCGCGGTGAGTGGTGAGGTGGAGACGATGACGTTTCGTATTTCCCCGCTGGCGTGGCGCAACTTACACTCGTAGCGCGCGTGTACGCCCTCTTGACTCAATCTTGCCTGCTCTTCATATTTGTCGATCTCGCTTTGATCAAGCAATTGGCGGACGTTCATTCCCCCCAATATCTCTTGGCTATATCCCAGCATCGCGCCAAACGCGGGATTGACGAAGTTCAGATTGTCCGCCGCGTCGATGATGATGATCCCCGCGGGTGCGGTCTCCGCCACCGCGCGATAGCGCTGCTCGCTGTCACGTAGAGAAACGAACAAGCGCGCGTTCTCCACCGCGATCGTCGCGTAGCCAGCGAACAACTGTACCAACCTCTCATCGCCCTCCTCGAACGCGCCGTAAAGCTCACTCTCCAGAGATAGCGTGCCCAACACTTCATGCCCAAATAGTAATGGTGCTACCAGCAAAGAACGATAAGAATTTTCCGTCGGACCAGGTACATAATGGGGGGCTTCTGTTACGTCGGGAATATTGATGATGCGCCGCTCCGCGATCGCCTGCCCGACGATCCCCTCTCCGGGGCTGAATTCCATGCGGCGCGGTCTGTCCGCGGCGATGCCGTATGTGGCAGCTTGCGTCAGCAGTTTGCCCGTCTCCTCGTCCAGCAATTGGATAGTCGCGCCGCGCACTTGGGGAAGTAAAAATGAGATGGAGTCCACCGCCCTTTGTAGTACCTGATGGAGATCGAGCGTGGCGGTGATGGTCGCGATGATAGAGTTCAGCGTCTTTAGCTCGCGATTGCGCTGTTGCAGCGCCTCTTCCGTTCGCTTACGTTCGATCGCGTAACGAATGGAACGTACCAGCAAATTTGTGTCTACATCGCCCTTGACTAGATAATCTTGTGCTCCTTCGCGTACTGTCTGAACCGCTATCTCCTCATCATCCAAGCCGCTTAGCACGACGATTGGCACTTGTGGTGCCTGAGCATGTACCGCGGTAAAGGTATCTAGTCCCTGACTATCCGGCAGCGTGAGGTCACACAGGATCACATCTACACCACCCTTAGACAAGCGTTCCAGCGCGGTAGAAAGCTGTTCGACCCACTCAGTTTCGAACCGCGGCGCGACCGGATTAGCCAACTCCACTACTAACATCTCGCGCATATAGCGCGCGTCGCCAGGGTTGTCCTCGATTAGCAACACTCTGATTGGTTTTCTCTTCATATCTAATTAAACCCCGAAATAATTTCATTGAACATTAGGCACTGGTTTAGTTGGTTTTGATTTTCTTTAGTGACGCTCCTAGCCCTCGTCCCCGAGGGCGGCTGGGGCATCTACTCCGAAAATAGGCGCAATGGGGATTGCGCCCTGTACAATACGTCAGGGCGG
>CAZSIG010000353.1:2817-4692 GCA_964606195.1 uncultured Anaerolineales bacterium | reverse complement strand
GGATCCCAATCGCTGCCATCTCCATCCAATACAATTCCCTGTGCCGCTACCGAGTTGACCAATAACATAGATAGCGCGGTCATGTATAGGATTATCAAACTAAATGTTTTCCATAGCTTCTTGAAATTATTTTTTCTAAACACGGTCAAAATCTCCTCCTCAGTTATTCTCAAATATATTACGTAATTTCATAGATTTCTAAAAGTTCTTTCGCGAGTTTATCCCGATTACGTCTCGTCACCTCAATAATTTGCACCCCCTTTTTAGATTTGATCTGTCTAATAAAACTGCCACCGCGCAGGGCAATAGTTCCCAACACCGCGATATCCGATTCTATCGCGGCGATTGCTGCCTGTCGAAACCGCGCGGAGAAACACTCCATCTTGCCGATTTCATCTATGACGATCAATTTCGCGCCGCGATGCAGCGCGGGGGCTATGCTGGATACTATCTCTCGGTCAAAACCGCGCACATCCACGCGATATTTACTGACGCGGTGCGGGAAATCGAAATCCGCGTGCGCCAGAGTGTGCCTTTGCCCGCGCAACGTTACCGCTTCGAAACCGACGCGCCCGCGCTCGTCACGTAGTTCGCGCGTATAGAAGCCGGTCAGCCGCTGTGCGTCCAGTCGTTCAATCACGTGCGCGATGACAGTGCTTTTCCCCACGCCGGGACGTCCGGTGAGCAGGATTTTGTCTTTCACTTCGCGTCCTTATTTTTCGAGAGCGTTTCCGCCAACCCTGGCACATGCGCCGCGCCGATCGGCACAGTGATACTCGCGCCCGTGAAATCATCGCCAATCGGTTCGTAGCGTCCGCCTAAACAGTGCGCCAGAAATGCCTCTGCCACCGCGTTGAACGACATGCGATTTTCCGGTCTGGCGAAGCCATGACCTTCATCAGGGTAAAGTGTGTAGGTGACCGGAATGTTTTTCTCGCGCATTGCTTGAACGATTTGATCCGATTCCGCTTTTTTGACGCGTGGATCGTTTACGCCCTGCCCAATTAACAGCGGGCGTTGAATTTTTTCTACGTAAGTCAGTGGCGAGCGCGCTGTCAAAAATGCGCGCCCCTTTTCAGTCCTATGATCGCCCACGCGTTTCGCGAACAGTTCAATTTGTGGTTCCCAATATGGGGGGATAGACTCTAGCAAAGTCACCAGATTCGATGGTCCCACAATATCTACGCCGCAGGCGAACACCTTTGGAGTGAAAGTCAATCCCGTCAACGTCGCGTATCCGCCATAACTACCGCCCATAATCGCGACGCGCTCGCGATCGGCGATCCCTTTCTGAATTGCCCAGTTGACCGCGTCAATCAGATCATCGTGCATTTTGGCTCCCCATTCGTAGTTACCCGCGTTGATGAACCCCTTGCCAAAGCCGGTGGAAGCGCGAAAATTGACGCTTAATACCGCGTAACCACGATTTGCCAGCCATTGGTGCCAGGGGTTATATCCCCACACATCGCGTCCCCAAGGACCGCCATGTACTAAAAGCACCATCGGTAGTGGCTCATCAGGATAGCAATCTCCAGCGCGGGCGGAACCGACCGGCAGGGTGTAATAGCTAACTAAATCGAAGCAATCACGCGATCTTATGATAACCGGGTGCATTTTCGCCAGTGGTAATTCTTCCAAAGCCTGCCGATTAGTGAACATGAAGCGTGTCCTTCGTGCCTCGCGGTTGTAGTGATAATAACGTACCGGTCCATCGTCGGCGAAATACGCGATGATCCAATGCTTGTCATCTAGGGTGCGGCTGATGACTTCAAAATCACCTTTGCTAACTCCGTGCAGATAATCCCAATCGCCAGCAATTGTCTTATCGATAATCTGCCACTGCTTTCGTTCATAGGTGAATGCCGCGGCTTGGAC